>NZ_JAMPLL010000020.1:0-83186 GCF_039962495.1 Leptolyngbya sp. AS-A5
CACTGAAGACGCTAAATAACAGCTTTCAGTTATTATTCCACAAAATAGGATGTTTGTCCTAATATTTGTTGTTGTTTACTATAAATAATTAAAGAAAAGAACTGTTGTTAACTCATTTTTGTCGGGCCTCCAGGCAGTGGAAAAACGATGCTGGCGCGAAGATTGCCTGGAATCATGCCGCCCCTGGAGCTTGAAGAAGCGTTAGAAGTCACTCAGATTCACTCGGTCGCGGGACTCTTGAAAGATAAAGGATCACTCATTGGCGATCGTCCGTTTCGCAGCCCGCATCATTCGGCTTCGGGTGCGGCGTTGGTTGGCGGCGGTACGTTTCCGCGTCCGGGTGAGATTTCCTTGGCACATCGAGGCGTTTTATTCCTGGACGAATTAACAGAATTTCGACGCGATGTTTTAGAGTTTTTGAGGCAACCGCTGGAAGATGGCAACGTCACGATCTCTCGAACCCGGCAATCGGTTTCTTTTCCGGCGCAATTTACCTTAGTTGCCAGTACCAATCCTTGTCCTTGTGGATTTTATGCAGATACAGTGCAGCCTTGCACTTGTTCACCGAGAGCAAGAGAGCAATATTGGGCGAGATTATCTGGCCCGTTGATGGACAGAATTGATCTGCAAGTGGGGGTGAATCGACTAAAGCCCGAAGAAATTACGCAGCAACCCACCGGAGAAGATTCAGCAACGGTACGCGCTAGAGTTCAACAAGCCCGCGATCGCGCCGCTTTCCGCTTCAAAGACACTCCCCTGCGCTGTAATGCCGAGATGCAGAGCGCTCATTTACGCCAGTGGTGCAAACTTGACGATACAACACGATCGCTGTTAGAAAATGCCATTCGACGGTTGGGATTATCGGTGAGGGCGAGCGATCGCATCCTTAAAGTGGCAAGAACGATCGCAGATTTAGCAGGCGACGAGACGTTACAAGCGCATCATGTTGCAGAAGCGATTCAGTATCGAACCATCGATCGAATGCAATAGAGGTTGCTTCTATGGTGCAGCGCTGACCATCATGCTCTCTTCCTGAGCAAGTTCAGCAGCTTTGCGCTTTAGCGTAATGACTGTCACTTCTGGTGCACAGAACAATCGCCCTGGAAAATAGGTTCCTAAACCGCGATTCACATACAGCCGATTATTTCCAATTTGATGAAAGCCTTTCACCCATTCCCAATGTTTCATCACGCGATAACAAGCGGCTAACACAGGAATACGATGCCGAACTTGCTTGGGTAGATTGCGGTACAAATAGGCACACAGAACTGAGACATTCAAAATTCCCGGAATAATAATTTGTCCACCGTGGCTATGCCCCGAAAGCTGTAGATCTACGCGATATTTTTGCAGCGAATCGGCGCAGTCAGGATTATGCGCGAGGACAATCCGCGCCAAATCTACGGGAAGTTGCTCCATTACCGCCCCTGCTTTTTGCTTAAATGCACCTGTCCAATAATCAGCTAGACCAACCAGTGCAAGTCCTTCGCCAAGCGGGTAGGCGACCTCATTCCACAGCACTTGAATTTCAACTTGTGCGAGGGCATCGGTAATGATTTGCTTGCTGTTGCGACCGTACAAATCATGATTGCCCAAAATTCCATAAATGCCCGATCGCGCTTCTACCTGTTTCAATCGCTTGGCTAACTCATAGATTGGAGCCGGATCGTCGGTGACAAAATCGCCTGTAATTACAACAAAATCCGCTTCGGCTTGATTGGTTGCCTCGATCGCTTGGTTCAGCGCTTTCTCAGATAAACGCTTGCCGTCGTAATGTAAATCCGAAAGTTGAACGAGTTTTGTTCCATCTAAATGAGCAGGGAGATTGTCGATCTCAACGGTCAGGGTTTCGACTTTGACAGACTGATTGAATAGGGGCTGCATATCGTTGTGGGTTAAGGCGCTCTCAGCTTAACAAAACTTACCCAGATTCAACTGATTATGAAAGTTTGGTCAGGAATGCTAAAAGTCTCTGACTATTTGGCGTAAGCAGAGTTTTTCGATAGGCATCGGCAGCTTTTCTGATCGCTTCGGCTTGCGTGGGATAAGGATGAATTACGCTGGATAAGGTGTTTAAACCGCGTTTGCCGACGATCGCCAAAGTAATTTCGCTAATCATTTCGCCTGCGTGACGGGCGACGATCGTTGCTCCCAAAATTTGATCTGATCCTTTTTTGTGCAAAATTTTGACAAATCCGTTGGTTTCTCCATCTGCAATTGCGCGATCGATTCGCTCTAACGGAATCTTGATAACTTCAGCGTTTGGAGCTTCACTAAGTCCAACTTGGGCAATTTCAGGATCAGTGTAAATAGCTCTGGGCATGACTAAATTGCTGAGCTTCGATCGACTTAATCCAAACGGTGAAAAGAACGCATTTTTAATCACAATTCGCGCTGCGGCATCGGCTGCATGAGTATATTTCCAGCCCATACAAATATCACCTGCTGCATAAATTTGTGGGTTTGTGGTCTGCAAATAATCATTCACTTTCACGCCTTTTTTGTCGTAATTAACGCCAGCCGCATCTAGATTTAATCGCTCTACGTTGGGAGATCGACCCGCTCCAACTAATATTTCATCAACCGTAATTTGCTGCGAATTGAAGTGAATGACTTTTCCCTGATTGGTTTTTTCAACTTTATCGATCGAGCTATTAAAAACAATCTGAATTCCCTCTTTTAGAAACACTTGCTGTAGAAGTTCTGCGGCTTCGGGATCTTCTCGATCGAGCAATCGATTTTTGTTATGAAATAGCGTGACTTCACATCCCAAACGTCGGAAAGTTTGCGCCATTTCACAGCCGATCGAACCACCGCCAATAATTGCTAATCGATTCGGGCGATCGGTTAATGAAAAGACCGTTTCATTCGTCAAAAATCCTGCTTCCGCCAATCCTGGAATATCGGGATGGCTGGCACGCGCTCCCGTAGCAATTACAGCTTTTTTGAATCTAAGAATTTGATCGCCAACCGCAATCTGCTCTCGATCCAAAAATTTCCCTTCACCCAGAAATACATCAACTCCAAGTTCTTGAAATCGTTGGGCTGAATCGTTCTCGCTAATTTCCGATCGCACTCGCCGCACCCGTTCCATCACGGCCGCAAAATCGACCTCAATTGGATCTGGTGGCATCACTCCGAACGATCGCGCCTGCTGCATTTCTCCGACCACGCGAGACGATCGAATCATTGTTTTCGACGGCACACAGCCGACATTGAGACAATCACCGCCCATGAGATGCTTCTCTATCAGCGCAACTTTCAATCCAATTCCTAATCCTGCCGCTCCTGCTGCAACCACTAAACCCGCTGTCCCCGCACCAATTACGATTAGGTCATACCATTCCGCAGGTTGTGGATTGCTCCAATCGAGCGGATGAACGCGAGAAACCAGTAATTCATTGTGAACATCGATCGGAGAAATGAGCGAGTCTTTCATGTGATTAATTCTGTTCTAAACCGTTATCCTGCAATGCTTTTCGAGCAATGCGAGTTACATACACCGATACAATCACTGTAGCAATCAACCCCACGATGCGAATTGCCCATTGTGCGGATTGTGCTTCTTGACTCAATTGCGTTGTACCGATCGTTGCCAAATTTCCTGCCAGCGAGCCAATATATACATACATCACAGTGCCGGGAATCATGCCCACACAACCGATCGCGTAATCTCTCAGCGTTACCCGCGTCACTCCAAACGCATAGTTGAGCAACGTAAACGGGAACACAGGCGATAACCGAGTTAGAATCACGATTTTTAATCCCGATGCCGCAACCGCCTCGTCGATCGCTTTGAATTTTGGGTTTCCTTCAATTCGTTGTGTCACCCAACCTCGCGCCAAATAGCGTCCCATCAAGAACGCCGCGATCGCCCCGCAAGACGCTCCAACGAACACATAAATCGATCCCCACACCACCCCAAACACGGCTCCCGCTCCGAGCGTTAGAATCGTTCCGGGAATGAAAAGAACGGCAGCGAGAACATAGAGAGCGATGAATACGATCGTACCTAACGCACCAAAATTCTGAATCCAAGTAAGAGCCTGTTGCAGCATGAGTTAGAGAAAGTTAAAAGGTCAAAAATCGATGTAGCATCTGCCCTGTGTAAGAATTTGTAATAAAAACGTTCATCAATTCGACATACCTTAGTAAATAACGCAACAGGGTGGTTCTGGCATTTAGGGTACGATTCCGAGTTCAAAGCTTTGAAGGGCACTGGATTCAGGAACTTAATCTAAAGTTTGGGATCACAAGCGAACATCAAACGCCAGCGAATCACTTAAATTTACAGTGTTGGGAAGTTTAGAATGAGCAGCAATTTAGCAACAAAACTTCGCGAAGGAACCAAGAAAGCTCACACAATGGCGGAGAACACAGGCTTCATCGCGTGTTTTCTAAAAGGAACGGTAGAAAAGGAGTCCTACCGTAAGCTCGTTGCAAACTTTTACTTTGTCTATTCGGCAATGGAAGAGGAAATGCGCCGCCACAAAGACCATGCAATCTTGTCGAAAGTGTACTTCCCCGAACTCGAACGTAAAGAAGCCCTAGAGCAAGATTTAGCTTATTATTTTGGCAAAAACTGGCGTGAGCAAGTTGCTCCTTCGAGAGCGACTCAATCCTACATTGCACGAATTCACCAAGTTGGCAGCAGCAATCCTGAACTCCTGATTGCTCACTCTTACACACGCTACATTGGTGACCTGTCTGGCGGTCAAATTCTCAAGAAGATTGCCCAAAACGGCATGAATTTGACTGAAGGAGAAGGCACAAACTTCTATGAGTTCAAACACATCTCCGACGAGAAAGCCTTCAAGAAAGAGTATCGCGCTCGGCTGGATTCGATGGCGATCGACGATGCGATGGCTGATCGAATTGTTGAAGAAGCGAACGATGCGTTCGGCATGAACATGGAAATGTTCAAAGAGCTAGAAGGCAACTTGATCAAAGCGATCGGACTTGCTTTGTTTAATGCTCTCACTCGCAGACGCGGACGGGGTAGCACCGAACTGGCAACGGCAGAAAATTAGAAATTTGCTTCTCAATCGGTTGAATCCTGGAGGCTACGGTGAAGAAAATCATCGAGTTTCCAGGATTCGTTGTTTGGAATTGGTACGATCGGCGACGGTTCGATTCGATCGAATATTGATACTCGCGGACACGCGCCGCATGAACTGAAGGCAACGGACTTAAATAAACTATGGCTGCAAAGATTCCGGTTACGGTCATTACTGGCTTTTTAGGCAGTGGAAAAACAACCCTCATTCGTCATCTGCTACAAAACAATCAAGGTCGGCGAATTGCAGTATTGGTCAATGAATTTGGAGAACTGGGGATTGATGGAGAACTTTTAAAGTCGTGTGAAGTTTGCCCCGAAGACGAAACCAGCAACATTGTTGAACTCACCAACGGCTGTCTCTGCTGCACCGTCCAAGAAGAATTTCTCCCGACGATGTTGGAATTACTCAAGCGTCGAGACAGCTTAGATTGCATTTTGATCGAAACTTCTGGTTTAGCATTGCCGAAACCATTAATCAAAGCATTTCGCTGGCATGAGATTCGCAATGCGGCAACCGTTGATGGTGTAATTACCGTTGTCGATTGCGAAGCTGTTTCCACAGGCACTCTTGCGGCTGATCTGCAAGCAGTTGAAGCCCAACGACAAGCTGATCCCAATCTCGATCACGAAACCCCACTGCAAGAACTGTTTGAAGATCAGCTTGCCTGTGCGGATCTCGTGATTTTGAATAAAACCGATCTCGTCGATATGGAAGCTCAAGAGCAAGTCCGATCGCTCGTCGAACAAGAACTTCCCAGAGCCGTGAAAATCGTCGAAAATGGGCGGAACGATCGCGAACTCGATCCAAGTTTACTGCTTGGGTTCAATGCGGCAGTTGAAGAGAACTTAGCCGCTCGTCCAAGCCATCACGACAGCGAAGAAGAACACGATCACGATGATGAAATTCAATCGACGCATCTGATCCTGGATCGATCGTTTGATCCGAATCAACTGCGATCGCGCTTAGAAAAACTGGTTCAAGAGCAGGAAATCTACCGTGTGAAGGGATTTGTGGCGGTTCCTGATAAACCGATGCGATTAGTTGTTCAAGGGGTTGGCTCAAGATTCGAGCATTTCTACGATCGACCTTGGAAACCGGATGAACTGCGACAAACTCGATTGGTCTTTATCGGCAAAGATCTCGACTCCAATCGGTTAGCGGCACAGTTTGCTTAAACGACCATTTCGCCACATTCATCAACCAGATAGCACAATGCTCGGAAGCGCAGACCCACGAACTGATCGTAGAGCGGATTTAGTTTGCACATCGGCGGAATATGCGCGATCGTGCGTCCAAAGAGTTTGATGTCGCGCTCAAACGGGCATTGTGCGGGGATCAGTTTGCAGACGAGATGAGCAGATTTGCGATCGTGAATTTCAATAGAATCTAACCAGCTGCGGATCGGCTTCAGTAAGTCAAGTTTGGAGTGGAGTTGACCAGCCGACGAAAGTGGAAAATCAAAGGCAAATTGCGATTCAGACATGATGACCTTCCCAAAGAGATTAAGAGAGTTTTGCTCTTTTCAAGGCTGAGGAAATGATCTCTTTTCTTACTATTAGATACAGAGCGAATCTGAGATTTCCGTGAGTTTTAGAAGGGAGATAATCCTAGCTTTGATAAAGATTGAGTGAAATAAGTCGGGTAAATTAATAATCTAGATTTACGATTCAACATACCCATATATACGTCCGAACTCTTCAAGTTATGCAGAAATCTAGTTCAGTTATTTCTGTTTTTTTCTGAAGATATTTCCATTAAAGTGATCCCCGAAATCACCGCACAGCACCCTAAAGGGTAACTTTTTCTTTACAACTTCATAAAACTACGTCCAACGATATTAACCCCTAGACATAACAATAGATCTTTGAGCCTTTTTCGTGGAACCGTAGTTTTTATTACCTAGTTAACTTCTGATTATCAAATCTTCCTTTTAGTGCCCAAGGGCTCGTAATTTCTAGAAGTGATTTGATAAATTAAATACATTTCGTAGGCAGATTTATTTATGACTTCATCGCTATCTGAACAAATCAAGCAATTCTACGATGCGTCTTCGGGACTGTGGGAGCAAACCTGGGGCGAGCATATGCACCACGGCTACTACGGCGCAGATGGCAAAACTCGAAAAGAGCGCAGACAAGCCCAGATTGATCTCATCGAAGAGTTGCTCAACTGGGCAAACGTGACCGACGCACAACAGATTTTAGATGTCGGCTGCGGGATCGGCGGAAGTTCACTGTTTCTAGCAGAAAAATTTGGTGCAAGCGCAACGGGGATCACGCTTAGTCCAGTGCAGGCGAATCGAGCAATCGATCGAGCACGATCAACTCATCTTAACGCCCAGTTCCAAGTCGCAGATGCACTTAATATGCCCTTTGCCGACAATTCTTTTGATCTCGTTTGGTCACTTGAAAGTGGCGAGCATATGCCCGACAAGGTGAAATTTTTGCAGGAATGCTATCGCGTTCTCAAACCCGGCGGAACTTTTGTGATGGCAACCTGGTGTCATCGCCCGACGGATAAAGTGCCTTTAACTGTGGACGATCGCAAGCGTCTGGCTGAAATTTATCGAGTCTACTGTTTGCCGTATGTGATTTCGCTCCCCGAATATGAAGCGATCGCGCAGGATGTCGGACTGCAACAGATTCGTACCGCAGATTGGTCAAGAGCCGTTGCGCCGTTTTGGGATGTAGTGATCGACTCGGCTTTCACTCCCTCCGCAATTTTTGGCTTGCTGACCTCTGGGTGGACAACGATTCAAGCCGCGCTGTCACTTGGAACAATGCAGCAGGGATACAAGCGTGGGTTAATTAAGTTTGGCTTACTCTGCGGCACGAAAGCCTAGAGCAAAAGACTAAAACCAGGTACGGTAGGAAAATCAGGACTCTAGGACATCCATGAATCGAATTTCGCCCCGATCGCCGCACGCTAATCCCATTCAACGCTGGCTCTACGCTTTCTGGAAATTCTCCCGCCCTCATACAGTGATCGGAACATCACTGAGCGTTCTTGGACTTTATCTAATTGTTCTCGGCAGCGATCGCCCACTCCTACCGACTGCTTGGCTTGCACCCTTAATCGCGTGTTTATGTGGCAATATCTACATCGTTGGACTGAATCAGCTTGAAGATATTGCGATCGACAAAATTAATAAGCCGCATCTGCCGCTTGCTTCGGGTGAGTTCTCGGCTCGACAAGGACAAACGATCGTCTTTTTAACAGGAATGCTAGCCGTGGCGATCGCTGCCCCCCAAAGTTCTTACCTGCTTGGAATGGTGGGATTGAGTCTAGCGATCGGCACACTGTACTCGTTGCCCCCGGTGCGATTGAAGCGATTTCCGTTCTGGGCTTCGCTCTGCATCTTTACGGTCAGAGGCGCGATCGTCAATTTAGGATTATTTCTCCATTTCAATCAAGGCTTTCCCATTCCCGCAAAAGTTTGGGCATTAACCGCATTTATTTTGGTGTTCACGTTCGCGATCGCCATCTTCAAAGATATGCCTGATACTGAAGGCGATCGCCAGTACAACATTCGGACATTGACGCTCAAACTTGGACAGCGACCCGTGTTTAATTTGGCACGAGCCGTTTTAACCGGATGTTATTTATCGATCATTGCGCTCGCCTTCTTTCTACCCGGAGTAAACGCACCCTTTCTGGTAATCAGCCACCTGATTGCATTATGTTTAATTTGGTTTCGGAGTTACAAAATTGATTTGCAAAATAAAGCAGAAGTGACGCGCTTTTATCAATTTATTTGGAAACTGTTTTTCCTAGAATATTTGCTTTTTCCGGCGGCGTGTCTGCTAAGTTAATTTAAGCAAATGCGGGGGATTGTGCTAAACCGTTCATCTCCTTATGGATCTGCTGAAAATTGCTAGGTAAAGCTTTATGAAGCGATCGAATCTGTTGCTTGGGCTTGTCGGGTTGCCTGTCCTCGATACAATGGTTACAGCCCATCGGACAGAAGCCATCAATCCATGACTGCTCCTTCGGAACTCGAAACCTCTTCTACCCCAGTCGTTGCCGACGATTCCCCTAGTGAATTGGCTCCCGCGCAACCCGCCACGCTCGAAGATGACGACAATATCATTGATGATGTTGAGATGTCGCTGTTCGACCACTTGGAGGAATTGCGGCAGCGGATTTTTTATTCATTGATTGCGATCGTCGTTTGCATCATCGGGTGCTTTATCTATGTCAGACCTCTGGTGCAATTTCTTGAAGTGCCTGCTGTGGGCGTGAAATTTCTTCAGCTTGCACCCGGAGAGTATTTCTTTGTTTCGATGAAGGTTGCAGGCTACAGCGGATTAGTGCTGGCAGCCCCTATGATTTTGTATCAGATTGTGGCGTTTGTGCTACCTGGATTAACGCGGCGAGAAAAGCGATTTCTAGCTCCTGTGATTTTAGGATCAAGCGTTCTTTTCCTCGGAGGATTAGCGTTCTCTTATGCGTTATTGATTCCCGCTGCGCTGAACTTCTTCATCTCCTACGGTGCAGAAGTAGTTGAGCAGGCTTGGTCGATCGATCGCTATTTCGAGTTCGTTTTACTGCTGATGTTTAGCACGGGTTTGGCATTCCAAATCCCAGTGGTTCAAGCCTTGCTTGGATTTTTAGGCATTGTCTCATCAAAAACAATGCTGTCTGGCTGGAAGTATGTCCTACTTGGCTCTGCGATCCTGGGAGCCGTGATCACACCATCCACCGATCCCCTGACTCAGAGTCTATTAGGTGGCGCAGTGTTAGGGTTGTATTTCGGTGGAATTGGAATCGTCAAGCTTTTAGGTAAGTAGCCGCAATTTCTTTGACACGAAAAAGCGCGATCGCCATATTTGGCGATCGCGCTTTCTTGATTACCGAGTGATTGTGATGGTCTTTTCATCGCGGGTGTTATGAACAAACAGCACCACGTTTCGACCTGTATAAGTTACGCCGTCCCTGCCGCTGATTACGCTGACGGGCACCCCATTCGCGACCGTTCGATTTCTATTGCGATCGAACACATTCAGGAAGACCTGCGATCTTTCGGAAAAGAGTCTGACCTCGTATTGCTGGATCAGATAGCGGCGACTTCTATCAGTCTCAGTTCTGTCATTGAACCCTAAACCGCCGCGATTGACAGGACGAGTATAGATTGCATCGATCCAGCCTTCCGCACCTGTAGAAGACCGCACGTAATACCAGGTGACTCCATTCGCTCCAGGTCGCTGAACGATGACCTGTACTCGATTTCCCGAAGGCGCTGATGCAAGCGCGGGCGCATTATTACTCGGAGTCGATCGTAGGCTCACTCTAGAGTTGGCAGAATCCGCTCTTAGCACAACATCTCTAGCCAAAGCAGGCAAACTACTCAGCGCCACCATCCCAAAAGATACGATCGTGGATAAAACAATTTTGAAATTCATTTCGCTTTCTCCCTGACTTGAAAAAACAGCACCTTGCTGAATTCTACGCATCACAGCAAGCCCTCCTTCCAGCCACACCTGTTGGTAACATATCTACCAATTAGCGAATAATCAATACTATTTAAATTTTCCTACAGTCTAGCTTTACTGGCAAATTGACAATAAAAAAGACGCTCTTCAGAACGCCTTAAAAATCAGATTGAATTGGCGGTTTATGCGCTAACTTCTGAGGTTGAGGTTGCTGCAAGTTGTTCCCTCGCCAAGCGCCGCTTGCGGGCGTAAAGCTGAATGAATGCTCCCATTGCCACGACCATGCCGAAAATGCCCCAAGCGGTTGTACTGGTGGGAATGTCATTCTTAAACACCGCCAGCATGACCACGATGACAAACAAGACGGTGGGGAATTCATTAAACCAGCGGAACTGCTGCCCTGTCATCTTGCACGTATCAGCAGCAAGGCGTTTCATAATTCTCAAGCACAGATGATCGTAAACAATCAAAAGCGCGACACACGCTAGCTTGATATGGAGCCAAGGCTGCTTGAGAACATCGGGTTCTGTGTAGATTAGCCCGATCGCCATTGTGATTGTGAGCAGCAATGCCGGGGTCATGATGATGCGATAGAGTCGCTTCTCCATGATTTGATATTGGTTTTTGAGAATGCTGCGGGCGGGTTCGGGTTGCTCGTTTGCTTCAGCGTGATAGACAAACAGGCGGGGCAAATAAAACAGTCCCGCAAACCAGCAGACGATTCCCACAATGTGAAATGCCTTAAACCACTGATATGCCATAAGAATCGTTATGCGAAGTGTTTGAAAAGCGCATCGAAGTTCATCGAAGTGAGTTGTCGATCGCATTCTCCATTCTGCAATAAAATCAGGCGCAATGTGGCACTCCGTTCTAATTAGAGAAGCTGAAAAATCCAAGTTCAATTCATACAGCTTACTGCTCGATCAGGAGATGCAGAAACGAGCTTCGTTTTTAACAGGTTGTGGAAAACTTTAAATTTTCTAGATCAAATCCCTTTGATCAGACAGGGTGTAAACTGATACCGATAAGATAGTTAGAATGCAAGGTTTGTAATGCTTTCAGCCGTTCTTTGAGCAATGAAAGGCAGGTTGGCAGAATGGAGTAGAGTCTCAGGAAAAGCTTGTATTTTTGTCAAGATAAAAAACGGTCAATAGAAGCGTTCTATAGTCCTGATACAACTGCTGAGCGCAGGTTACAGCCGTTTTGGCTGTAGTATTCTGAATGCTCAAAATAGTGAGTAATACAAATTTCAATGAACTTTTCAGTGAATATACGGTTTTTCCACAAGTCCAAAAACTTACCTGTGGAAAAGTGCATCAATCTGTGGAAAACTCTTGCGAAAAGTGGAGAAGGCAAGCAAATTGCTTCTCTAGAAAATTCACGCTTTCCTCAAGGCTTGAGTGCCGTTGATACCAATTTTTAGTGGACGATCGAGCGGGCTTTCGGGGTCATATTTTTCGAGATTGACCGAATAAAGCTCATACGTCCCCAATTTGTCAGCTTCTTGCAGAGTCGATCAAGAAAGTCCTAGTAGAAGCAACCAAATGGATAAACCTTCTCATCAATTCAAGCTTTCGGATTGTAGCAGCACTTCGTGCAGGAGTCACTCCTTTCGTGATTGTAATTTACCAAAGCGGTACAGAGTTTAACGCTCAGAGATCGCTCAGTGTAAGAATGGGCGCTTATAGAGCTAAAAAGCCAAGCGCTCCAACTCTGTGGAAGAGATCGATCGATCGATCGATCTCTAATCCGGACGCTGTTCTTGTTCAGGCTTACGCAGCAGCAATTGCACCCCTAAGCCAGCCAGCCCAAACGAGGCAAGCCCAAAAATTCCTGTTCCCATCGCGCTCATCCCCAGCACTAAAGTTCTAACCGCTGAAGAAATGCGTCGAACCACCAAGCTATCTGCGACAATTGGTTTTGTTGCAAAGGAAATTCCGATCGCGCTAGTCATGTTGTAAAGCGCATATGCCATCACACCAGCCACGATCGCGCCAATAAAGCAGCGAAGCGGACTTGGCATTTGAGAGGCTTTAGGTGTGGGTGAATCTGCCATAAATTTTTCCTTTTAATGGGTTGCTAAATGAACGCCGCGCTGACTTAATTTTGTTACCCAAAGTTCTAACTCTGGATCGGGATTATTTGATCGCATTGCATTTTTAATCTCTTCGGCTTGCGATCGTGATTCTGATAATGTAAAGACCGTCGATCCTGAACCCGACATCATTGTGCCAATTGGATTGAGTTGGGCAAGCTGATCGCGCAATTGCTGCACTTTTTCAAATTCGGGAAGCACAACTTTTTCCAGATCATTGTGCAACTGCTGACCGATCTGGGCGTAATCATGATGAGCGATCGCGCTCAAAATCGCTTTCGATCGGGCTTTTTTCGCCTCAATTTCTTGTGACGTTTTGGCATAAGTTTCACCAAAGTTTCGTCGATAGGCTTGATATGCCCAAGGCGTTGAAACAGGCAAATCCCGATATTTTGCTAACACAACATACAGGTGATCTAAACTCGTCAAAGCCGCAAGATTCTCGCCGCGTCCGGTTGCCAGCGCCGTGCCACCCGAAATGCAAAAGGGAACGTCTGAACCAAGCTTCGCACCCAAATCCTGTAGCTCGGACTGCGTTAAGCCTAAATTCCACATTAAATCGATTCCAACCAGAACCGCAGCAGCGTTACTCGAACCGCCTGCTAGACCCGCACCCATTGGAATGCGCTTGTGCAAATCGATTTCGATACCGCCAAACCTCGCATACACTTCTGGAAATTCGCGCATCATCAGCTCTGCGGCACGATATGCCAAATTAGTCTGATCCACCGGAACCGCAGGATGATCACACTGAACCCGGATGTCGTCCACACTGCGCGATCGTACCGTCACCCGATCGGCGAGTTCAATACTTTGCAGAACCATGATGAGTTCATGAAATCCATCCGGGCGATCGCCAACAATTTGCAAATAGAGGTTAATTTTAGCGGGAGCAATTAGAGAATAGGAGCGCATAAATCAGCTTTTTCTGACCTATTCCATTATTAGGATTGCTGAGACAATTTTGCTAGTAAACTTTTACGACGTTTTTTACTGATCGTCTCCCAGTTCAGCGAAGAAAAATTGCAGCAACCGCTTGATTCACACCGACAAGAGCAATGAAGACAGCACTGAAAAAATTTTTAGGGTTAATCGGATTATTGATCGCTGGGCTAATGGTTGCGGTATCAACCGGATATGCACAAGACCTGCCGCCCGTGGGATTGTTGTTTGGTGTTCGCAGCATCGGTGACTCTCGCCAAACTCCCGTTCCACTGGTAGGGATTCGATTTACAGGGGAGTGTCCTGGAGAACTAGCGGCAGCTACACGAGCGCGGTTCTTCTCAAAGTCAACTCGCCCTGCACCAGAGCTACGAGCGCTCGTGAAAAACGTAACATTCGGGTTTGCAGGCGAACAAAAGCCATTTACCGATCGTGAATATTTTAGCGGCGATGTTTCCGAAGGATTTGAGATGCGATTCGGAGATCGTCATGAAGGAAAATTTCTCGCAGTTCAACCCGGTGAAAATCAGTTTGAATATGAAATTAGGCGGGGACAGCAATCGATCGAAACGGGCAAGTTTTCCGCCACGTTTGAAGAGCAAACCTTGGAACAAGCAAGAGAATCAAAATTAGTCCAAAGAGAATCAAAACGATGCCGAAGATACAAAGATAGGCGCTGTATCGAAGAAGAAGTTAGGGTATATTATGAGCGAGTTTGTCCAGGCTAAACGCGTTACTCAAATCGATCCATTGCCTTATGCTTAAATCTTCAGCCCTCGCTTGTGGATTGATTTCCAAGGATTGAAGAAGAGCATTTAGCGGCTCAAGTTCAACCACGCTTTTCAAATTATTTCGCAGCATCTTACGCCGACTTGAAAAGCCAAGTTTGATCAAGGTTTCTAATTTTTTTGGATCTGTGGCAGGATGCTCGATCGCTCTTGGGCGCAACCGGATTACTGCGGAGTCTACTTTTGGCGGCGGCGAAAATGCTTTTGCTGAAACATCACAAATAAATTCGGCATCCGCTAAATACTGAACCCGAATCGATAATGCCCCGTAATGCGATGAATTTGAGTTTGCACAAATTCGCAGCGCTACTTCTTTTTGCAGCAACAGAACGATCGATTCAAACGGGTTTGGATTTGGAGCTGCGATCGTGCCCAGTAGCTTCTCCAAAATTGGCCCTGTAATGTTGTAGGGAATATTGGCTACAACTTTTCGAGGATTTTGAAACGGTGGAAATGGCTCTAGCAATGGGTCAATCTCTAACGTGAGAAAATCGCCTTGAAGCAATAGGAAATTCTCAAACTTGCCGAATTTTTGCACTAGAATTGGGCACAAATCTCGATCAATTTCCACTGCCACAACTGCCTGAGCTTGAGCAATCAATTGCCGCGTTAAAATCCCGGTTCCTGCTCCAATTTCCAGAACACGATCGTTTTCTGTCAATTCCGCAGAACTGACAATCTTGTTCAAAGCTTTTTCGCTTTTTAACCAGTGCTGACCAAATTGTTTTCTTGCTTTTGGCACTTATTCAGGCAATCCTAATAACTCACCCGATCCCGGAATTACGGTTCCAATTGCAGCAGCGTTTAATCCTTGCGAGTTGAAAAACTCCACGGTTCGATCGACACTTTCGCCCGGAACAATGACCACGAATCCAACTCCCATATTAAAGGTATTAAACATCGCATTGGGTGCGACTTTCCCTTCAGTTGCTAACCAATGAAAAATGGGTGGAATTGGCCATCGATTTGGGTCAATTTCAATCGCTTGATTTTCAGCCAAACAGCGAGGTAAATTTTCAGGCAAACCGCCCCCGGTAATATGGGCCATGCCGTGGATTTCAAGTCCCACCTTCAACGCAGCAAGAATCGGTTTCACGTAAATTTGAGTCGGCGTAAGCAAAACTTCTCCGAGCGTTGCACCACTCAATCCAGAAGGACGATCGCTCCAATCAAATCCACGATCAATCACAATCTTCCGCACCAAGCTAAACCCGTTACTATGTACCCCCGAACTCGGAAGCGCGATCGCCACATCTCCAACCTTGACCTGCGACCCATCCAAAATCCGGCTTTTCTCAACGATTCCCACACAAAATCCAGCTAGATCATACTCATTCGGCTGATAAAACCCTGGCATCTCCGCCGTTTCACCGCCAAGCAGCGCACATCCCGCCGCCTCACATCCTTCTGCAATTCCTTCTACTACAGAAGCAAGTTGCTCTGGCAGCAGTTTCCCTGTGGCGACGTAATCCAGGAAAAACAACGGCTCTGCGCCACAGGTTAAGACATCATTCACACACATCGCCACCAAGTCGATGCCAACCGTGTGATGAACGTCAAGTTGATGTGCCAATTTCAGCTTCGTCCCAACGCCATCCGTTCCCGACACTAGGACAGGCTCTTGATATCCAGATGGCAATTGAAATAAGCCACTGAAGCCCCCCAAGCCGCCTAAAACCTCGGAACGGTAGGTGCGCCGAACAGAATCGCGAATCCGATCGACAAACGCCCGTCCCGCTTCAACATCAACCCCTGCTTCCCGATAATCCATGAGCGCGACTTCAATCTGCAAAACATCAGCATACCTCACAAGCTGTATGAAGAAGATGTTAAGTTCTTGTGAAGCCGGAGAAAAACGCTGAAGCAGTTTTTCTTATAGAAGCTAGTAACAGCAATCATTTCAGCTTACATCCGAATTTGAAGAAAATATGAAGTTTTATTTCGTACAGGCGTCACCCTGATCCAATTAGGAAAAACTTCATGCTAGTCTGTTGCAGTTCTGAACTCAGGAGTGAACACGGAGCGAGTACGAGTTAGCACAGCTTAAGTTGTGTCAGATGGTAAACTGCCACATCTCGGACTCAAGGTTGGAAGTGAATCTCACAAAGGATGTATGAACCAGAAACTGATTAGCGGTTTGACTGCCGCTCTACTGTGTACCAGTACCGTCGGTGCGACTGCTGCCCTAGCAGAGTCCACCCCGGCAGCCAGCCAAGGATCTACGGAGTCTGAAACTCCTCGACCGTCTTCCCTGCAAGCCACAAGGCGAAGCGTGGTGAAAGTCGGCGAACAGCAAACCTCACAAACCCGCCAAACTGAGGAGTCCATCGCAAAAATTCATTCGCACGAAATTTCTGGGCGCAAAGCCGCCACTCTTTATGTCCGCAATATTCCCGTTGTTACGTTCCTTGGCGAAGCTCATAACTCGTCCACCGCAGTGAAAGTCGGTGAAGTGCAAGCCAGCCCCCAAGCCGCGAAGCTCAAGTACGGTGCTACTACCCCGGTTGAATCCAGCACCCAGCCGCGCCAGAATTCCTCAAATTCATCTGCTGACCCGATCGCTAGAGCCACCGCGATCGCAGCCCGCTTAAACCAACTCCAACGTAGTGGAGTCGATGCCAATCAAATCACGGTGAGATGGCATCAAAGTAAATCCGGCGATCAGTTCTTAATCGAGGCAAACAAACAGACGATCGTCGCCGTCGATCCACAGACCGTTCTTCCCAATAGCACCCGCGACCCAGGGCAAGACGCACTGCAAGTTGCAAATCGTCTCCGTCGCCTATTCGGTAATGCTGCCCCCCTGCGCGAAATTTCCAATCGTCCAAATCGCGCCCCCCAAATTGCGATCGGCCCGGTTCGTCTACGGATGACGGGCATGGCATCTTGGTATGGCCCAGGATTCCACGGCAACATGAGCGCCAGCGGTGAGCGATTTAACCAGAATGCACTCACTGCAGCCCATCGGACGCTTCCGTTTGGCACAGTCGTGCAAGTGACCAACCTCGATAACGGGCGTACCGTTTCTGTCCGCATCAACGATCGCGGACCGTTCTCCGGCGATCGGGTCATCGATTTATCTGCGGGTGCGGCTCGTGTTCTCGGCTTGATTCAAAGCGGCGTTGCTCCCGTCCGCCTTGAAGTCCGGGATTCGAGACGGGTTGCATCGGGTAACTAGACTGAGAAAAGGTGCAGCGAACTGTTAATTAAATCGTTCACTCCTTTTTAATTGGTTCAAATTCGCTGCATCAATCCTTTCAGTTGAATCTCTTGACTCAAGTTTTTACTTTGAATCAGAACACCAAAGCCACCTAGTCCCATTGGGTTCATTAACTGATGTAGTGCGTCGCGGCGTTGCAGTCGGTTTTGTAAATCCTGGGTGCTGGTGGCTTCCGTCTGAGTGAGCTGGGCGAGTCGATCGCCCAATCCCAACGCCATTAAAAATAATCCCTGCTGCGTAAAGCCAACGGTTTGCAGTCCTGATCGCTCTCCCTGGAGTTGCAGCGCTGTGAAATCAACATGAGTGGTGATATCTTGCTCACCGATATAGAGGTATGGATCATTGTGATGACTGTGCTGGTAGTAGCACTGTAATGTTCCTTGCGATCGCATCGGATTGTAGTATCGCGTTGCCAAATAGCCGTAATCGATCGTTAAAACAAATCCTTGCTGCAATTTTTGGGCGATCGTACTCATCCAATCTAATGCGGCTAAATTCACTTCAGTCCGGTAGCCGTCTGCGTAGCTAGAAATCTTGACTCCAACGAGGTCAAAGTAATTCACTAATTTCTCAGTTGAAGGATCACCAACCACTTCAGCAAATCGATTGTCTTGCAGACAAACATAGATTTCTTTGAGCGCTTGATTCTGCAACGTGACCAGATGCACCGGAAACGCATCGACTAATTCATTTGAGAATACACACCCTACGATTGAATCATTCGGAAGTGCCTCGATCGTTGTCCACTCGATTCGCGTTCCCGCTTCCGTCCAGCGCCGCAATCGGTGCTGCTGCTCGACAATATGTGCGGCTGCCTTTTCAACAATGAGATAAGTCAGCGAATTAAAACATTCAGGATAAAAGCGATCGAGATACCGCAGAATATCGACTGCAAGCAATCCCTGTCCCGCACCCATCTCAACTAAGGTAAACGGATTCGGCTGTCCGAGCACTTGCCACATTTCCGCTAGTTGCTCGGCAACCAATTCACCAAAATCAAACGATAAATGGGGCGAGGTGAAAAAATCACCCTGCGCCCCAATTTTTTCGCGAGGTCTAGCATAATAGCCCAGTTGCGGACAATACAATGCTAAATCCATGAATTCTGCGAATGTGATTCGCCCTAATTCGCGAATCTGCTGCGATATGAAGTTGTAAAGCGGACGTTTCAAGTCCGCAGATTGATTTTCTTGAGCAACCACGGGGTTAACCTGAACATTAGAAATGATCGCTTCTAATCTATTGCATTTTCCAGCCAATCAGAGTAGATTATCTGTACTAAACTGAGCGTTAGCTGGAGAGAATAAACCACGCACAAAAAGCAGGCAATAAGTCATTCCATTGAAGTGAGTTTTGCAAGCCGGTGATGCACTCCGACTTAGAAGAAGCTCACCTTCTAGCGATTAGTCTAATGTTCAGGCAAAAGGCAGTGCGCACACTGTAATAGGTCGATCGCACACCACATTCCGCCTAGAACCTTCAGCTCCACAAGTTTGCTTAAACAAGTGCGGCTTCACCCGTAGCGGCTGGTGTGGCAGAGGGGGGTGCATCGAAGGCAACAACAAACTGGGCAGTTGGGCGGGTTTGCGTTAATACCTTCAGGTAAGAATCTGCATCGTTGCGACGACGAAACCGAATGACAACTTGACGCTGCAAGTCGGGAGTGATTTGATAGACAACCCAGGGAGTTAACTGCTCTTGGTACTTCATAGTTCACTGTGAGGATAGTGGAATGACAGAAAGCGGGCAAGCGGAACTGTAAATCAGTAACGCTACATACAGCGGTTGCGCTTCAGTTCACATACTATTGATAGCGTCTAAATCAAAGAAAGTCAATCTTTTTTGCACGAATGAATGTCCGTGCATTCGCTCAGTGTTTGTGCTGAAATCTCGACGCTAACGGCGCAAGCAGTCGAAGATTGGCTTAAGCTCAATTCCTTCAGTCGGAAAATCCTACTTTAGTGGGATACCCAGCCCGCATCACAGAAGCTTAGATTGTTAAATTAGACACCATCAATAATTTGCAACTGTTTCAACCAAATCTCAACACTTAAAAAGCCACTAATTCAGACCGTCCAAAAAATTCGCAGTTGACAACTCTCATCGCCTGAGAAAGCTGAGTGGCACATCAGCAGGAATATCGTGAGCAGACGATACAAAAGTAGCGCCAGTATAAAATTCAATTCTTCGCTTGAGGTCAGAACCGAATTCAGGTTCACTCCCCACGATAGAGGAGCAGAATAAAAAGAGGTTATTGAATGCTTAAGATTGACTACGATCCATCCTAGCCTAAAACGGTGCGATCGCGTGTCATTGTATTGTGATATATCGAACCGTTTACACCGCGCAACAAAATGGGCAGGTCTGTTACACCTGCCCAAAAATGATGGATGGCGGGATTCAGTTTAGCGATCAACCGATCCCATGATGATGTCAATGCTACCGAGAATGGTCACGATATCCGCGACTTTCATGCCCTTGACAAGATAGGGAAGGATCTGGACGTTGTTAAAGTCTGCTGCCCGAACCTTAAAGCGCCAGGGGAAGACGTGATCCTCACCCATAATGTAAACACCCAATTCGCCTTTACCGCTTTCTAGACGAACATAGTGTTCACCTTTCGGAATTTTGAAGGTCGGCGCAATCTTCTTACCGATAAACTGATAATCAAACCCGTTCCACTCAGATTTTGGTCCTTCCATCATCCGTTTTGCTTCAAGATTCTCGAACGGGCCCCCGGGAAGTCCCTTGATTGCCTGCCTGATGATCTTGATCGATTCACGCATTTCGCGAATTCGCACGATGTAGCGAGCGTAGCAGTCGCCAGCCGTTTCCCATTGCACATCCCAATCAAAATCGTCATAACATTCGTAGTGATCAACTTTTCTCAAGTCCCACTTCACGCCAGAAGCACGCAGCATCGGGCCAGATAAGCTCCAGTTGATTGCATCTTCGCGAGTGATGACACCTACCCCATCAACACGACGGCGGAAAATCGGATTCTCTGTGATTAACCGTTCATATTCATCGACTTTCGGCAGGAAGTAGTCACAGAAATCTAAGCATTTATCAATCCAGCCGTAGGGTAGATCAGCCGCAACGCCACCAATTCGGAAGTAGTTGTGGTTGATCATGCGGTAGCCTGCGACGGCTTCCCACAGGTCATAGATCAGTTCGCGTTCGCGGAAGATGTAGAAGAAAGGAGTTTGTGCGCCGACATCCGCCATGAACGGGCCAAGCCACAGGAGGTGATTGGCGATACGGTTGAGTTCCAGCATGATCACGCGGATGTAGCTGGCACGTTTGGGAACGGCGATTCCGGCAAGTTTTTCCGGGGCATTCACCGTGATTGCTTCATTGAACATCCCAGCTGCATAGTCCCAGCGGCTCACGTAGGGGACGAACATAATGTTGGTGCGATTTTCGGCGATTTTCTCCATGCCTCGGTGGAGATACCCAATTACAGGTTCACAATCGACCACGTTCTCGCCGTCGAGCGTGACGATTAGCCGCATTACCCCGTGCATCGAGGGATGGTGCGGCCCCATGTTGAGTACCATGGGTTCTGTCTTGGTTTCGATCATTGCCATCGGTGTTCTGCCTCTCGATTCACGATTTGCGGGCAAGCTTTGTGGAATAAGGCTTTATGGGCGCTTGTTGCACTTCTTTAATTATAGAGAATCGTGTCTATCTGCGTAGGTTTGAATCAATTCGCTCAGGATTCAATTTACGCTTAGAGACGAATAGAATGGAATCAATAGCGTTGTGAGAGAAGAGTTAGATCGATCGCACCCCGTTTGAGTCGAATGGATGTCCCCTAAATCCCCCACGAGTGAGGGACTTTGAAGACGAAAAAATTTTAGAGCTGGGGACAAAACTAAAGAAGGTCATTTTTAAGCTGTTTAATGCAATGAATTCTGAGTTTATTCATATTCCTGTGCTAAGTCGCGAAGTGATTGCAGGATTGGCGATTCGCGATCGCGGAGAATATTTAGATGCAACCGTGGGCGGTGGGGGTCATAGTGCGCTGATTCTGAGTGCGGCTGCGGATGTGAAGCTAACAGCGATCGATCAAGATGCGTTTGCGCTCGATGCGGCACGGGAGAAATTAGGCGATCGCGTCACCTTTCACCATACAAATTTTGCTGACTTTGATCCGGGTGAAACAAAGTTCGATGGAATACTAGCAGATTTAGGTGTCAGTTCGGCTCAGTTTGATATTGCCGATCGTGGGTTTAGTTTTCGGCATGAAGCGGTGCTAGATATGCGAATGAATCAGCAGCAAGAATTAACCGCAGCCGAGATGATTAATCATTGGGAAGAGTCAAAATTAGCTGATATTTTCTACACCTATGGAGAAGAGCGGCTTTCGAGACGAATTGCCCGACGAATTGTGGAAAAGCGACCGTTTAAGACCACAACAGAATTAGCAGATGCGATCGCGGGATCAGTGCCAAAGCAATATCGTTATGGTCGGATTCATCCTGCAACTCGTGTGTTTCAAGGCTTGCGAATTGCGGTGAATCGAGAGCTTGAGGTGTTAGAAACGTTGATGCAAAAAGCCCCGACTTGGTTAAAACCAGGGGGACGACTTGCAATTATTAGTTTTCACAGCTTGGAAGATCGGATTGTGAAACATCGAATGAAAGAATCGGAGCTGTTGACGGTGATTACAAAGAAGCCGATCGTGGCTCAAGAAGATGAGATTCAAGAAAATGTAAGAGCGCGATCGGCAAAATTGCGAATTGCAGAGCGAAAAGCTTAACTTTCCGATTGCAGCAATTGGACGGCTCCTGCAAAATTAGTTTCAGCTATTAAAATGCAGCGTTTTAGAAGCTCAATGTCTAGGTTTTCTAGCCCTGGTAATTCGCTTCGAGCGATTTGGTCATATTCGCGATCACGTAAATGATATAGCTTTAAACTTCCATCCTCCCAGAACCAAACCTCAGAAACACCGAGCGATCGATAACGGGCAAGTTTATTGACGCTTCCACTGGTGAAGACAATTTCAATTGATAAATCTGGAATCGGTTTAGCAGTACCCAGGCAGTAAGATTTATCCGCTTGTGCAGCCACTTCTCCAGGTTTTTCCTGAGTGACGGAGCCTGAAGGAACAAAGATAAGGCCGCGTTTCAGCAAAAAAGTAGTCACGAGATAGCCAATGATTTCGGAAAACTGTTCGTGCTGCAAACCGGGCATAAAGAGTTCAATTTCCCCATCGTAAAAAGCAACCCGCACGCCAGGAGAGTTCTGAGAAAATTTTTGAAGTAGTTTGAAGTCTTCCCAAGTGCCGTATAAAACGATTCGCTGGTCGATCGGCTTGTTAAGAAGTTGAATCATAGATCCTGCAAAGTCTTCAACTGATTCAAGTTTAATCGGGCGATCGACAAGTTAAACGAAAACAATTGCTATTCGATCGTTTCTTGCTCTACAACTGCTTTTAATTTGCTGTGAAATTCTGATTCAGAGGGCATAAATTGATGAATCGGTGGATGAACTTCTTCAGCAAGTTCTAAAGGTGCATCACTTGCAAAGGGTTCAACGTTTTCTGATGCAGTTACAGCTTTATTTTCTTCGGGATGCAACTTCGTTGTCATCGCTTCTGTAGAGGCATTCAAACTAGAAGTTGCTTGCTCGATTAATGCTTCTACACCTGCCTGGAGTCGTGCAACCCGATCGAGCAAAATCTCTGGAGGTTCTAAATGCTTCACGTTTAGCGGTGTGATCACAGGCTTCGATTCAAGGGCTTGAGGAGGATCGTCTTCTTGTTGAATTTGCTCAGCTAGCTCAGCCCAGGGGGGCGATTCCGAAACGATAGGAGTGGCTGCCTTTGGCACAGGGGAACCTGAGCGATTCGGTACAGGCAGGGGCGGCGGAAGAATCGTATCGCGTACAGGTTTCGATCGTGGCTCCTGGGACAAATTGCGGGGGAAGTTGTTGCAAACCAACCGCTCAAACTCGTAGTTGAAGTGATAGCACGGTTGTTGCCGACGTTGCCAAAGCTGCAAAATCTGCTCGACTGAAACGGCTTTATATCGCCCTTGATACAGAGCTTCGATCACTGCCCAGCGTACCCAATTTGCAGAATAGCTAGACTGCCAACTATCGGCTAGCTGCTGTGCATTATTTTCACCCAGATCAAAACTGTAGTGAGTCAGTAAATCCGCAACATGAATTGTCGTCTCATACCACAGAGACGCGTTGGAATCTCCAGAAGAGCCTTTCGCCGGATCAGATATCATACCCCGCTATTTTAGGGCAAAATTCAAATTCATTTCTTCAATCTAAAAGGATTCTTCTTGAGATCAGCGACAGAGTTCTACTAGCCCGATCGCATCACTTCCTACTGGGGAGATCGGATCACGCCGCCGTCAACCGGAATTACCCCGCTGCCAGCAAACGGTTCTACACTGCCGCGAGTCCAGTTAAAGTCGCTAATTTCAAAGCCGATCGATCCAAGTTGCTGCACAGGGTTATAGCGCAGCGAAACCCCATAGGTACGACGCTTGTACTCTAAAAAGTAATCGGTACTAATTTCTCGTCCGGTTTGAATGTTGTAAGCCGTTTGGAACCCGATGCGAATCGGCCCATAAAGCTGCTGAGTAATTCCCGCATAGAGAATCCGATCGTCGGCAATTCGATCGAACAAAAACGGCGATAAGCCCGCACGAATCGCCTGAGAATAGGTGATGTTGAATGCTGTATAGTCCAAGAAATCACGCGAGAAGTGTCCAAATTGCCCGATTAAGCTGACCGCACCACTCACGCTATTTTGACTATCTCCATTGCTGTAAGACGTGGTAACTCCCGTTATTCCAACGCCCACCCCGACAAATGGGCGAATCGGAGTCGGAGAAAACCTCAGCCCCTGCTCCCGCGTAGCAGGTAAAGCGGTTCCTTGCCAGAGATTGAAGCCGCGATTGATCGCAGCACTTGCCTGAAAGCGCCCCAGGCTGATGCGATTGTTCGCTCGGATGGGGGCAAGTAAGTCTGGACGATCGGTATCTGCATTGACGTACTGATATCCCACTTGATAGCTCAGATTAATTCCGGTGTTGCCAAGCGGAATCGCAGGCGAGAAAAAGAGCGCCCCAATGCTGCTCTGGACATCTTGAAAGCCGAGCGAATTATTGAATAAGCGATTGCGATAGCTCGCTTCCAAACTGAGCGTATGCGTTCCGATCAATTGTTGCGCCCGCAGGCTGCCGCGAAATGTGTTTTCAAACCGCGAAAGATCTAAGCTCGTGAAAACGCCCTCACCTCGAACGATCGTTCGAGGCGTGACTTGAGCCGACAAACGGCTTCTTAGTCCAAACAGATTAGCAATGTTGCTTCGATCTTCAAGTGCTCTCTGCACAAAGAACTGCGGCGTGATCGTGAAATTGATCGGCGATTGCGGCAGGACGTTTAACTCACGCTGAACAAAGAAGCCGCCACGGTCTTGGGCATCATAGCCAAAATCAAACAATAAGGGCGCTCGCTGATTGCGATCGAGCACGATCGTTCGACTGGGTAACGGTAGCGTAAATCCTTGATCAAACACCAATCGATTCCGAGTCGTGCGAATTTCGTCACGCAAGGGTGAAACTCGTCTTAAGACGGCACGATCGGCTCTAAGTTCAAGTTCAGGCGGAGAGAATGGATCATTCGTGATGCGAATGTTATTGGCTTGGAAGCCTTCTGGATAAAACTCAATCTGAGCCGCTTCAAATCGCAATCGTCGCACTGAGCCGCCTGCTTGTGCCGCAGCGGGGCTACCACTTGCATTTTGTTGTGAACCAACGACCAGCCGGATTCCTCCGGCTTGAGAGACGTTATCTTGAGTTGCCAATGCACGATCGCCGACTGATCCAACTGGAACTACGCCCGCTGTGATGTTGGTTGGCAGGTTTGGATTTAGATCAGTGCCTGCTGTGGGGATGAAGATCTCGCCGCTCGCTTGTTCAACGGTTCCTTCTTCTTGAATCAGGTTGTAGCGAAACCGCTGCCCTCGCAGGATTTGATCGCCTCGTGTGAGGGTGACGTTTCCTTCTGCAACGGTCAGCCGATTGACCAGATTCACCTGTAGGCGATCGCCAGTCAATAAGGCTCCTCGGAACCGCAGCGAAACCCGACCTTCAGCTGTGAAAACTTGGCGTAACTGGTCGTATTCTTGTCGATCGGCTTTCAGTTCTAGAATGCCCTCGCTTGTCAGTCGTCCGGTTGGAATATTAAGTGGAGGATTCGTTGGGGGATTCGTTGGAGGATTACTCGGCGCGGGAGTCGGGGTAGGAGCGGGAACAGGAGTGGAGGTAGGGAGTGGGGCGGATGGCGTTGGAGAGATTTGGGTCACAGAGGCAGGAGTATCGGCTTCTGGAGGTACGGCGAAACTCCATTCTGGCTCTGAAGCAAAGATCGGTTCGGTTCCAGCGAGATCGTCTGCTCGATGTGAAGCGATTTGCGGCTCGATCGCTAGAGTTTTTGGGGGTGCAGGTTTGACCGCAAGATTGGACTTGGCGACTGGAGCAGATTGAACGATCGCAGGCGGTACAGGTGGAACCGAATAAGGCATATCAATCAGGGTTTAGCTTGAAGCAGACAGCAGGAAATATCGGCACTCTAGCCGATTGACGGGGATTTAGACAAATTGATTCCGAATGTTGTGATAAAAAAAGGGCAGTCATCTGCCCTAGCACTCTCATAGCGCGAGAAGTGATTATTCTAAGTCGCGACGGTTGGGGTTCCGTGCTGGGTCGTTTGAAAGGAACCCAAACACGAACAAACCGACAAAGAAAGCGACAGTGATGTAAACAACGACTTTAAGTGTGAGCATATGAATGACTCCAAAGGCAATGGCGGATAGTTTGCAGTTCGTCCCTTTATCTTACAGGAGTGCGCGATCGTTTTAGTTTCGACGCGTGAGCCAGCGCCACAAGATGACTAGCCGCTGTTCGATCCACAAAATGCCGGAATCGAGCCATTTCAGGACTTTCTGCCAGGGTGTGAGGACGTATTCCACATGCGTTGCTGGAGTCTCGATCCAATCAAATGCCGTTACGACTTCTGAGGGTTCTGCGGTTCTTGCTACAGGACTGTGTGCGTGAGTTGACGTGATTTCAGTGGAAGACGACTCCGGACTGACAAGTTGCGATCGCGCTTCAACGTAAATCTGTTCGATTGAGGTTTCTTGTTGCACAACGATCAGGCTTTCTTGCCGCACGATGATTTTTGATTTTCGCTGAATTGCGATCGCGCCTGAAAGTTTTCTCAATGCTTCGCGGACTTGCTGACGCAGAGAAGGCCTAAAAGAGAACGATCGCGGTTCTTCAAATCCGGTCGCTCTTCCTTCGAGAATCAAAGGTTCCTGTGCATCATGCGTTGCAAGGTTTTTACGAAATAGATGGGCAAATCCTAAGCTTGGGGAAGCCTCAACCGCTCCAGGCAATCCAGCTTGAGTCGGAGCAAATTGGGTACGCTCTCCAAAAAAGTAACGGATTGCCGCCCAGATCAGGGCTTCTAGATCTGAGAAGTTGGGGAGTTGAGCAAACCAGGCAGTGAGGTTTTTGGGATTGGGCGATCGCCCAATTAAGCTGCTAGGGTTCCAAGCAGAAAGCGGAACAGAAGGCACAAACCAATCGAGTTCATTCGGCTGTGTGACCAGTTCGGCTTCTTGGAATAGGTTAAGGGCGATCGCAACTGGGCTGGCTTGAACCCATGCCATGAGTTGCCGAAACACTCGGATCGGGGGCAGTAAGGTTTCTCGATCTTCGGGAAGCGAGAGCGGTGCGGATTTGAGATAAAGCTTGCGTCGCCATTGCCAGTAACGTGCGAGTTCTAATCGAATGCGGTGTTCGATTTGGCGCTGTTGCTCTGGGGTGAGCGTATCGAGAATGATATTGCCGTCAAGAATCAAGACAAGGTTGCGCGTATCGACGAGAGAAGCGATCGCTTGAATTTGATACGGATTCGACACGGCTAAATTCTCAGGGTCTCGACGTGCCAAGAATCGCCCAATCAGAACCAGTGGGTGACGCTCTCTTAATGCAGGTAAGTTTCCGCCGCTAACTAACGCTCGTTTTACCGCAGTGAGCACGTTTTGAATCGGGGCATCACTTAAATTGGCATCGGGATCAATGGCGATTTCTTCTCGACTCATCCGCAATCGCAGCACCGCTTTTTCCACCCGTTGCCCAATTTGCTGAGCGATCGCCCTGGTTCCCTGAAATGCAGCGTAAATCGGATAGAGCAGAATTTGAGTTGTCCAGATTGTCGTGATTTTAGCGTGTCGCAGGAGTGTGGCGCTTTTGTCCGCGAGTTTCTGGGTCTGCCGTGTAACGAAGTTAAATAATTGGCTTTGATAGCGTCGAGAAGTCATAGACTGAGGGACGATATTACGACGATCGCACGTTTCACCCTCATCATATCGGTATGACTGACGTTCTCACTGCTTCTTTTATCGAGCGCTTACGAAATTTAGTACAAGCTGATGCAATTGAGGGTTGGGGGGTGTGCGAAGATTGCGCGGTCGAGAATATTTCCACACAATCGCTCACAAAAATTGAACTAAATGAGAAGCGCTATTTGGTGTGGGAAAAAGGGCGCAAAGTTCGCTGGTTTTACCAAGAATTCGGTTTGCCTGAAGCGCTGAATGAGTATCCGTTAGCGGGGTTAACGCTGAGATTGGCATTAACTTGGTGGGCGGAATTGGCTGAAGTTTATGTCAACGGTCGGAAAGTTCAAGAGGGTGATTTATTTGATCATTCTTGTCGGGTTGTTCTGAGTTCAAATGTCGTTCCAGGTGAGAAAGTTGCGGTTGCAATTCGATTAGCGAGTCCGGGGCATGACATTGGGGGGCTCATGCGATCGCGCCTCATCTACGAATCCAATTACGACGAAATTGATCCAGGATTTGTCGCAGATGAATTAGAAGTAATTCAGGGCTATATTGATGCGTTTGAGTTAGATCAACCTGAGATTAACTTGGATTGGAAGGTTGACGATCAACAATATTTTCATCAATCTCTAGAAGCCTTAAGAACCTCGCTTTTACCGCTCAGTTCTCAAATTAAACAACATACAATTTTTCTTCTTGGTCATGCTCATTTAGATATGGCTTGGCTTTGGGATGTTGAGGAAACTTGGAGAGCAGCAGAACGCACATTTGTTTCTGTTCTCAATTTGCAAAAAGATTTTCCTGAGCTTACGTTTTGTCACACCACACCCGCTTTATACGAGTGGATTGAACAGAATCGACCGGAGATTTTTGCCCAAATTCAAGCGCAAGTAAAAGCAGGAAAATGGGAAATTGTCGGCGGAATGTGGGTTGAACCAGAGATGAACTTGATTAATGCGGAATCGATCGCACGTCATCTCTTATATGGTCAACGATACTGTCAAGAAAAGTTTGGCGAAATCTGTCGCGTTGCATGGCTTCCCGATACCTTTGGCTTCAATTGGCAAACTCCACAATTTCTCAAGCTTGCAGGAATTGATTATTTTGTGACGCAGAAGCTTCGATGGAATGATACGACGCAGTTTCCGTATGAATGGTTTAACTGGCAAGCACCGGATGGAAGTCAAGTTAAAAGTTTAATGTCATCCCCGATCGGTGAAGGAATTGAGCCGATCAAAATGGCAAAATTCGCTTGGGATTGGGTAAGAAAAACCGGACAGCCGAATGCGCTTTGGCTATTTGGCGTGGGTGATCACGGTGGAGGCCCGACTCGCGATATGTTGGAAATTGCGGAACGGTGGAAGCGATCGCCCTTTTTTCCAAAGTTAGAATTCACCACTGCATTGAGATATTTAGAAAACTTAGAAACTCCAAAAGAGACTTGGAACGATGAGCTTTATTTAGAATTTCATCGCGGTTGTTATACAACACATGGCGATCAAAAACGATTTAATCGGGAAGCAGAAGCTCGGCTACATCTTGTCGAACTGGATGCTTCTTTATCTTCGAGTTTGACAACCTCAAGCTACTTAAAGACAGATTTAGAAGAAGCTTGGAAAGTTGTTCTATTCAATCAGTTCCATGATATTTTGCCAGGTTCATCAATTCGCGAAGTTTACAATACCGCAGTCGTTAAGCAGTTTGAGTTTGGAGATATTCTTGACAAAGTTTACGGCAAATCGAATATTGGGACGCAAATTAAGCTTCCTGTTCCGCCCCATCCAGAAGCAGAACTTGTTGTAGTTTTTAATCCATCAAGTTGGGAAAGATCTGGGATTGTTACGGCAGATTTAATAAAGTCTGTTTCAGACGAACGGAACTGGAAAATTTGCAATTTAAATGGTGAAGATGTTCAAGTTCAAATAGAGAAATCTTGGATTAACACAGGCGAGTTTTGCGTTTATTGTTACTCATTTTGGGCAGAAACCATTCCATCTGTCGGCTATCGATGCTTTTGGCTCTATCCCGGTGAGCCTTTATTGCCTGATACGAATGTATCTTCCGATGAGTTCATCTTAGAAAATGAGTTTATTAAAGCGATCGTTGATTTTGAAACAGGTAGCTTATCTAGCGTTTTTGATAAAGTGAACGATCGCGAAATTCTAAACGGGCTTGGAAATGATCTTCAAGCTTTTCAAGATAGTGGGCAGTACTGGGACGCTTGGAATATTGATCCGAACTATGCCGCTCACCCTCTCGATCGTTCTAGATTGCTAGAGATTAAATATCGAAAATGGGGATCTTTGATCCCTGGAGTTGAAGTTAAACGAGCGATCGGAGAATCTATTTTTCAGCAGTGGTATTACTTGGAGCCTGATTCACCTATTCTGAGCATATACACGTCAGTCAATTGGCAGGAACGGCACGTTTTAGTAAAAGCTGCGTTTCCGCTTAACCTAAAAGTTAATTTCGCGACTTATGAAATGGCAGGCGGCGCGATTGAGCGAACTACTCGCCCCGAAACCGAAGCCGAAAAAGCGAAATGGGAAGTTCCCGCACTTGGATGGGTGGATCTGAATGATGGAGAATACGGCGTTAGTCTTTTAAGTGATTGCAAGCACGGTTTCGACTGCCAATCTGACCAAATTCGTCTTACTTTGCTGCGTGGCTCAGAATTTCCAGATCCTAAAGCGGATTTAGGTTCTCACGAATTTACTTACGCCCTGTATCCTCATGCTGGAACTTGGAAAACTGCTCAAACCACGCGGAAAGCGACTGAACTTTTACAGCCCTTAGAAGTCTTCACACTCGATCAACCTTCCGAAAACGGCACACTCCCGCCCGTCTACTCATTCCTCGACCTCCAATCCGAAAATCTCATTCTCTCTAGCCTGAAGCAATCCGAAGACAATCCAGACGAGTACATTCTGCGCTGTTACGAATGCCACGGCGAATCCGCACAACTCAACCTAAAAGGCGACTTCGAGATCGTTGAAGCGCTTGACTTACTCGAACGTCCCCTCCAAGTTCCCGATCGCATCCGCCCCTGGGAAATTCGGACATACAAAATTAAGAAGAGGCAAAATCAAAAAGAGGGCATCTGCTGACACCCTCTAATCGTTAGTCTTCATGATCTTCAAACGGATCTTCCAAATTCGCGGAAGGTGGACCAAACGCGGTATAGATCGCGAATCCGGTGATTCCAACGATCGCAGCGCAAATCGAGATATTCAGTGCGAATGCGGGTTCCATATTTAGTAAAAAATGAGAGGAATGTCCCTATCGTATTACAAATTTTAACAATTTGCGAAAAGCCTAACATAGTAAAACGACTCTCGAATTTGGTACAGTAAACATCCTGCTAGGGATATAGGCTCTCCATGCTACTCAACGAAAAGCAACAGCGAATCCTAGAGGTGATTGATGCCGGAAATACCACCGGAGAAAGTATTGCAACTGCAATCGGTTCTTCGATGCAGATGATTCGCTACTACTTAGATACACTGTCCGAAGATGGATACCTCAAAGTTGCAAAAGTTTACGACAACGCTACCCGCGAGTTTCAGGTGGTCAGAGCCTATCTTACCGATAAAGGAAAAGCGTCGATCGTTAAAACGCCGGTAATCGATTCACCCGCAGAGGCTACCGCAGATGTGCAGCAAATCCTCAAAGCGCTTGATTTACTTCAGCCGATCGTCGAAAAGCTACCGAGCGATCGGGCTGAAATTGCGGCAGTTTACCTCGAAGATCTGCAAAACGAAATGAAAGTGGCTTACCGTCGCAAACCCCAACGGATCAAAGCCTATTTCTTAGCGTTCGCCGGAACAGTTCTTCCCGTGATTCAGCAAACCGATCAGGCGAATGTCTTTACTGAAAACGTGCGGTTTCTCTCAACTCAATGGGATATTACGGTAAGACTGCCTGAAAGCGTTACTTAGCTTGAATTTCGTCAAGCTTCGCTCTCACCGCTTGAATATCCTGCCACATTAGCCATTTCGGGCTACCCTTTTCTTTCGATTGATTTCTCAACAGATAAGCAGGGTGAAAAATCGGCATATAGAAGCGATCGTCCTTCTCGATCCACTGCCCCCGCACCTTCGTAATCCCTTGCTTGATGCCAACCAGTGCCCTCATCGCTGTCGCGCCCGTCAGCAAAATGATCTTCGGATTCACCATACGAATCTGCTCGGACAAGTATCCTTTGCACGCTTCTGCTTCATCGGTCGTCGGAGTGCGGTTTTCCGGCGGACGGCACTTCACCACGTTACAGATAAAAACGTGCTCCTCGGTTGTGAGATGCACAGCGGCGAGAATGCGATCAAGCAGTTGCCCTGATCGACCGACAAACGGCACACCCGTTTCGTCCTCAGTTTGTCCTGGCCCTTCGCCCACAATCATGATCGGTGCGTTCAAATTACCGCGCCCAATCACCGCATGAGTCCGTGAGGCTCCCAAATCGCAGCGATGACAGTGATTACAATGAGCGCTCATCTGCTCCATTGTTTGATACGTGCCTGTGGGAATTGGAATCTTTGCGCTCGTCGGAATCAACTCCGGATCAAAGCCACTCGGTGTCGATGGCTCGGTCGCAGGAATATCAAACAGGCTGATTTGTTCGTCGTTCACCATGAATCCGTCGGCAGAAATTATTCAGTCTATAAATTTTAGAAGGAATTCGGTCACGCTGCGGCAATCCAAAGACGGAAAGAAGCTTAAGGGAATCCGATCGTTTCTGAAACCAGAGAAAGACTGCGCTAGAGTGATCTCGTGGTGCTCTGTTGGGGAAACCTCCGATGCTGAATACTGTTCTCGTTGCGTTGGATGTAACAGCAAATCCTCCAATTGCAAAATCAGAACTCTCCGACCAAGTGCTAAAAACGCTGCAAGAACTCCATCTCGAAGCTCGATCGAAAGTCGTTTTGGCGCACGTCGTTCCGTCGAACCAATCCGAAGTAGAAGTGGTCGTCGATCGACCCGCAACCGCTGTCGAACATTTTCCCTACAGCCAAATTGAGCAGCAGCTACACGCCTATCAACGGCGCTTAGACTGCGAGAGCGCTGTCGAAATCGTCATCGGAGATCCAGCCGAAGAGATTGTCCGCCTTGCGAAGATCCACAATGCAGATTTAATCGTGTTGGGGAGCCGAGGCTTAACCGGAATGAAGCGGATTCTCCTTGGCTCGGTTAGCAGTCAGATTGTTGAAGATGCCCCCTGCTCGGTTTTGGTGGTGAAGCCAAAATAGACCAACCTGAAAGCGCCTCGATTTAGGGGCATCCCGGATTTAACATCGAAGTGAACTCCTCTCGAACCAGCGTTAGATCAGAGACGTGACTAACTGCTGTGCTTCATTCGCGAGCATCGGACGGTTGTACAACACGCCTCCCGGCTCTTGATGAATTGCCTGAGTGAGATTGCCCGTGTCCATGCCGATAAAGCCGCTCTCGATAATCAGTTGAGCCACGATCGCTTTCGCCTCTGCATCATTCCCACAGTAAAACACCGTATAAGGTTCAGACCGATGCGCTTCGTTCGCAAACGTTGCAGTCGGTAGCGTGTTGTAGGCTTTCACAACTTTTGTATTTGGCAGTTTTGCCGCGAGCTCTAGACCCGAACTTGCATCCGGCACTCGATGAAGTTTGCCGTTCTCGCGCTCATAAGGATTGGTGGCATCGACCAAAATCTTGCCATCGAGTGATCCAGCCGCCGCGATCGCTTCGTCGATCGTCGTGTAATAACACGCCAGCAGAATCACATCCGCAAACTCCGCCGCTTCTGCCACGGTTCCCGCCCGCGTATTCTCTCCGGTAATCAAATTCGATAGCTGTTCTGGATTGCGAGAACTGAAGAAAACTTCGTGTCCCGCTTTTGCCCAGAGAGTGCCGATCGTGCCGCCAATTCCCCCCGCCCCAATCACGCCAATCTTCATCTTCGTTGCTCCATTACGCCATGACCATGCCGCCATCGACATTCATCACCTGTCCCGTAATATAGCCAGCCGCAGGAGAGGCTGCAAGGAAGCAAATCATTCCGGCGACTTCTTCCGGCTTACCATAACGGCTGAGCGGGATAAATTTGAGAATTTCATCTGCCTTTAAGTCATGCGTCATATCGGTCTCGATGAATCCGGGTGCAACCGCATTCACTGTAATTCCTCGGCTGGCGAGTTCCTTCGCAACTGTTTTGGTAAATCCGATCACGCCCGCTTTCGCGGCACTGTAATTTGCTTGCCCTGGATTGCCCATTTGTCCGGCAACTGAGGTGATATTTACAATCCGTCCACTGCGTTGTTTCAGCATAATTTTGCTCACGGCTCTGGTGCAGAGGAAGACCCCAGTAAGATTCAAATCAATCACCGCTTGCCATTCTTCAGGCTTCATTCTCAGCAACAACGTATCGCGAGTAATTCCTGCATTGTTCACCAACACATCGATTCTGCCGTATTTCTCCATCGTGGCTTCAATCAGCGCATCGACTTGATCGGCTTTCGACACATCGGCTTTCACCGCGATCGCACTTCCGCCTTTTTCGGTAATTAGCGCCACCACTTCATCTGCCGCACCGCTAGAACTGGCGTAATTCACGACCACTGATGCGCCTTCGTTTGCGAGTGCTAGCGCCGTCGCCCGCCCAATTCCGCGTGATGCACCCGTGACGATCGCGACTTTTCCTTGCAGTTGCGCTTCCATGAATCCTGACCTGATATAAATGTGCGGATCTGATCATATCGGGATCAGGCAAACGCAGACCAGCCAAATCCAGGTTTTACGCGCTGCGCTTGCTTGATCATTTCTTGAAAAGATGATTAACTCAAACCACTTGAGGTTATTTTTTCCCTGAATGGGGGGTAGGATGGCTTCTAACGCGATCGCTTTCATTCCCTGATCGCATTCTTGCAGTTTTACACCCATCTATGACCAGAGATCGCGGCATTTCCAATCGTCGGAACCCTAAACCGTCACGTCGATCGAGCAATCGCACTCCGGAGAAACAACCGATTAAAACGGTTAAAGAACCTCCTCACGGTGAGGGAAAACTAGATCGAATGGCGATCGTCGATCGATTTCATCGGCTCAAAAAATGGCTGCTGAACGACTGGAGAGCCATGATTGCCCTAGGGTTTGTAGTGACTGGAGGCACCACCGCCTTGTCGCTTGCGTTTCTGTTCAAACTTCCTGCTGTTCCGAATTGTCCATCGATCTTTTGGCCCCTCGCTTCGGCTTCTCTGCGTTTACACTGTGCTGAAATTGCCGCCAACAAGCGCACCACCAAAGATTTATTAGAGGCGATCGAGCTTGTCAAAAGCCTGCCGCCCGATCACCCCCTCTACAACGAAGCCAAGCGCTTCATCGAACTGTGGGCACAAGAAATTTTGAATCTAGGCGAAGAAGCATTTCAAGCCGGAAGACTCGACGAAGCGATTAGTACCGCGAGAAAAGTTCCGAGAATTGGCAGTGCTTACCAGCAAGTTGAAGACAAAATCACGCGCTGGGAGCAAATCTGGACTTCAGCCGAAACGCTTTACCGAAAAGCAGAAGACGCGCTGCGGAAACAGAGAGTGCAGATTGCATTGACCGAGGCAGGACGATTGTTGTCGATCGATAACATCTTCTGGCAAACCACCAAATACCAAGAACTCAGCAATAAAATCACAGCCACCCGCGAAGACATTACCAAAATTGGCAAAGCGAAGAATCTAGTCGAATCCGGTGGAGTCAAGAATTTCCTAGAGGCGATTAAGCTCTTAACCAGTATCGGCAACCAGAGTTACGTTTATCAAGTCGCTCAAGAAGTGATCGGGGAGACCAGTCAGAAGATGCTGGATTTTGCAGAAGCGGCACTCGATCGCAAAGACTTAACCACTGCACTCGATGTGATCAGGCAAATCCCGACGAGCGCAAATTTGCAGAAAGAAGTCGAAGATTTTGAAACGTTAGCTAGTGCGGTCAGCAGAATTTGGAACGGTGCTCCCGAAGATTACGATGCGGCGATCGCTCAAGCTCAGAAAGTTGGTTCCGATCGTCCCTTATTCAGCAGAGCGCAGAGGTTGATTGCTCGCTGGCAGGCTGAAAAGGTGGATATCGCCCAACTGAATCGCGCTCGTCAATTGGCACAATCCACCCGACCTGAAGATCTCCAAGCCGCGATCGCAACTGCTTCTCAAATTCCCAGTTCTAATCCCAAAGCCAAAGAAGCACGGCAACTCATTGACCAAATCACCACCGAATTTCAGAGCAGTGAAGACCGTCCCTTAATCGATCAAGCCGAACAAATTGCCAACCGTGGCGATGCTAGTTCTTTGCAGCAAGCGATCGATCTGCTGAGCCGGATTTCGTCGCGTCGCGCTCTGGGGCAAGAAGCTGCAACCAAACGGCAACAATACGCCCGCCAGCTTCAATCGATTCGCGACCAAGAACGGGCAGCAACTCAACCTGATCCGCTGGTGCAAGATCGAATTGAAGGCAATGCCCTAGCTGAGCAAACGCTACAAGAAGCTCGAACGATCGCAAATGGCGGCACCGTCGATGCGATCGCAGATGCGATTCGCAAAGCAGATAGCGTGGCGCTGTCTAGCCCAATGCGTGAAGAGGCGCGATCGCTGATCGATCAATGGAGCCAGCAGCTTTTACAAACGGCAATGTCGCAAGCCAGCGCTGATCCAGCAGGCGCGATCGCGATCGCCCAAAAAATCCCGCTTGGAACTAGCGCCCATGAGCAAGCACAATCGCTGATTCCCCTATGGCAACAAAACCTAAGACGTTAACGCTTCGATCTGACGCACCACGGTTAATGCAGAATAACTCACGCCTGCGGTGCCTTCTCCGGGATGAGTTGAATCGCCGACAAGCCAAAGATTCTGAACCGGAGTTCGATTGGCAAATCCAAACGGGCCAAATGTGGGAATACGCTGACCAATACCACCGACCATTCCTTCGATACGAGCTGTAAATCGCTCAAAGGTTTGAGGAGTTGCTGCTTCTTGATACACAATCGTCTCCGGAGTCAGCGTGAAATAGCGTCCTAGCTTCTCGATAGCTTCTGCCGCATATCGCTGCTTCATGCCTTCGTAATCACCGCTATTTTTCCAAGCTCCCGTATCGGTAAACGATGAGGCGACGATCGTGGCTTTTCCGCTGGGCGCACGTCCGTCTCCTTCGTGGCTGACCGACACAAACAGGGAATTGTTTTCACCGATCGCGCCGTCATAATCGTAGAGAAACTGCAAATGTGGCGGACAATCTGTGGGAATGGCAGCGCGATCGACTCCCAAATAAATCACAAACGCACCAGAAGCAGGCGGCAATTTATCGACGCGACGACGATATCCTTCAGGTGCAGCTTCCCCTAACAGTTCAACTAAATTCTGCACGGTAACATTGGTGACCACATGATCAGCGGGCTCAATCCAAGTTTCACCGGTTTTTTGATTGCGGATTGTAACCCCGGTCGTGCGCCCGGATTCAGTGTGAATTTGCTCAACCGTGTGACGCATCAAAAGTCTGCCGCGATCGCGGTTGAGCGCCTCAACCAGACGATCGCTCAAAACCTGCATACTGCCTTGAAGATGAAATAATCCCTGTGGTGCTTGAGACACACTTAATGCAGTCGCCGCATACAGGAGCGCTGTTTCATCCGCATCGACTTGCGAATATAGTTTCAGTTGCAAGTCAAGAAAAGTGTGCAGTCGGCGATCGTGGGTCAATCCAAACGTTCGCAACGCATCCCCTACGGTTGAAAACGCATGGGGCAGCGTCAGCAGCGTATCGGGGCGAACTGCCTTCGTCAATTGCCACAAGTCCCAAATATTTCGCGGCGGCAGCACCGGATCACGCGACTGAAACGCCCAACTATAGCGAAATAAGTCCTTCAACAATTGCCAGAACGGTTCACTTCCGGGAAACTGGCGATTACGCTCGGTTTTCCATTGCTCTGGATCGCGCCACACTCGAATCGGCTCAGTTTCACCCGGAAGAAAGACCGCGCAGGCGGGATCACAATCCGTTGCGACAGGAAGCTCGATCGCGAGTTCTGTAAAAATCCGATGATGAATTCCACCTGGTTCTAAGCCTGCAACCTGAGTCGCGCCGACATCAAAGGTAAAGCCTTGTCGTTTGAATGTTGAAGCGCATCCACCGGGGACAAGTGCCTGATCTAAGGCGAGAACCTCATATCCGCGATGAGCAAGCAGCGCTGCTGCCGTTAATCCACCAATTCCCGCACCCACAACGACGACTTTTCGGGAAGAGTTGCTCTGCATTGCTTAACATTTTTTAACATCTTGCCTTCATTGTAGTGAATTGCAGAACCAAGCGAATAAGCCGAAAGACGCGACTTTAGGAGAATTGGATGAATTTTGAAGGTGAATTACTCCTCGGCAAACACTAAGATAGGTAAAGAACGCCACAAACCGCTATGACTTCAACCCTCATTCGATTGCCCAAACTCAACGCCCCGACCATTCATCGCCTCGCCAACGGCTTAACGATTATTGCTGAGCAGATTCCCATTGATGCGGTGAATCTGAATGTTTGGTTAGATGTCGGATCAGCCGTCGAGTCGGATTCGATCAATGGCATGGCTCACTTTCTGGAACATATGGTGTTTAAGGGCACCGATCGGCTGCGGAGCGGTGAATTCGAGCAGCAGATCGAGCAGCGTGGAGCTGTGACTAATGCTGCAACCAGCCAAGATTACACGCACTACTACATCACAACTGCGCCCCAAGATTTTGCAATGCTCGCACCACTGCAAATGGACGTAGTGCTTAATGCCCAAATTCCAGAAGATGGCTTTGAGCGGGAACGGTTTGTCGTGCTAGAAGAAATCCGACGATCGCAAGATAATCCGCGCCGTCGCACCTATCAATACATGTCCGAGATGGCGTTTACATCGCTGCCGTACCGACGACAGGTTTTAGGTCCTGCTTCAGTGATTGAAACGCTCAGCGCTCAACAAATGCGCGATTTTCACGCCGAATGGTATCACCCACGATCTATGACTGCCGTTGCAGTCGGAAACTTACCTGTGGATCAATTGATTCGCATTGTCGAAGAGAGCGTGTCTAAACCAAAGCGCAACGATGTGCAGCAAAGCTCACAATTCACCGTAGAACAGCCCTTTACCGAAATCATTCGCCAAGAGCATCTTGATCCCAGTTTGACGCAGGCTAGATTGATGATGTTGTGGCGCGTTCCGGGACTCGTCGATCTCAAGCAGACTTATGCGCTTGATGGCTTAGCAAGCATTCTCGGACATGGACGCACAGCCCGATTGGTCAAAGATTTGCGAGAAACACGGGGTTTGGTATCAAGTGTGTCTGCTAGTAATATGACCTACCGCCATCAAGGAATTTTCTGCATCTCGGCTCAACTACCCGCTGAAAATATTGATGCAGTCGAAGCCGCGATCGCGTCACACCTTGAAGCGCTGCAAACCGAATGGGTAGAACAATCGGAACTCGATCGCGTCCGGGCTCAGGTGGCAAATCATTTCACGTTTGGGAATGAAACACCGAGCGATCGTTCCGGTCTGTACGGTTACTATCAAACTTTAGTCGGCGATTTAGAGCCAGCGTTCAACTATCCGACTTACATTCAATCGCTCTCTGCTGCGGATCTGCAAACCGCAGCACAAACCTATTTGCCCACTCAGGCTTACGGTTGTGTGGTGGTGAAGCCAGGAAAATAAGCGATGTGGACGCAAATTGATGCTCAGATTAGTCAAGCACTGGGACAAGCGTTTGAAAGCCGCGACCGACGATCGGTGAGCGGTGGCTGCATCAATCAGGGCTATCAGGTGAGTAATGGTGAGCTTACGTTCTTTGTCAAGCTGAATCAAGCCAATCAGCTTGCAATGTTTGAGGCAGAAGCGCTCGGATTGCAGCAGATAGCAGAAGCACAAGCCATCCGAGTGCCAAAACCAATCTGTGTGGGTGGCACGGGAAGTTCAGCTTATATCGTTTTAGAATGGCTTGATCTCGGTCGTGGGAGCGCTCAATCTTGGGCAGAATTGGGACGAAACTTGGCGCGAATGCACCAGTATCACAAATCGACGGCATTCGGCTGGGAGCGCGATAATACGATCGGTTCAACCCCCCAGATTAATTCTTGGACATCAGATTGGATGGAATTTTTTACCCAGCACCGAATTGGGTATCAATTGAAATTAGCAGCGCAAAACGGCGGGCGGTTCCGCAATGGATCGCGTCTCCTAGAGCAAATTCCAAAACTACTGGCACATCACCATCCACAACCGTCGATCGTGCATGGTGATTTGTGGTCAGGAAATGCCGCCGTACTGCAATCTGGGGAGCCTGTAATTTTTGATCCCGCAACGTATTGGGGCGATCGAGAGGTTGATCTGGCAATGACTGAGTTGTTTGGCGGCTTCCCGGCTGAGTTTTATCGGGGCTACGAAGAGATTTACCCAATTGATGCAGGGTACAAGCGGCGAAAAACGCTCTACAACCTGTATCACATCTTGAATCACTTTAATCTGTTTGGGGGTGGCTACGCATCTCAAGCCGAGCGAATGATCGATCAGCTCATTCTTTGAGCTGTATGTTTTACCTTCGATCTACTTGGCTTTCGGCTGCTGCAATGCTTTAGACGGAATAAAAATTGTTTCGCCTTTCTTGTTTGTTTGCTCTATTGCGCCCAGTTTCAGGAGTTCGCGTCTTGCTCGATCGCGGGTGAATCGATCGCCGCCAGCAATCGCATCCTGATACACTAACAACCAAGCTTGGAACCGAACCCAGCGAATCTCAGGATTGGTTCTTAAAAAGTCAGCCGTTTCCTGAAAGTTGGGTGCGAACTGCTTGTATTCCTCGGTGTCAGTCGCCCATTTTGCCGTCATGTCGAACGATCGAGCCGCTCCCGGTAAATCTCCAAGCAAAAGAATCTGATCCATTCCCCTCCAGCGCCAGAGCGTGAATGCTCTTGGGTGCATTTGAGGTGAAAGCGTATGAATGCCTCGCTGCATCAATTTCAGCCCTAATTCTGGTTTACCCATTTGATGGGATACCGTTCCTGACAGAAATAGATAGCTTTCGACGAAGCGAGGATCGCGACGAGTGATAATGTCAAAATATTCTGGGCTTAGCGAGAATCCAGTTGCCTGTCGTGCGGGAACATTGCCGTAATACTGGATAAAATTCAAAAACGTCCAGCCCGCAATTAGATTATCAAAGCCAAAACTCGGCGTTTTGCTGAGAAGATTCAGCCGCGATCGTTCTTGTTGTTCCGCTTGCTGCGGCGTAAGCAGCGAAATCGAAGGCTGTTTCAGCCGATCGATCTGAATCGCGACGATTCCCGCGATCGCCACACCTGCGATCGCGCAGTGACTAGCGACACCCGCAATTCCAATCCAAAGCCGTTTAGCGCTCAAAACCACAGTAGAAAAACCTCTTTAAGAAAGCTTAATAGAACTCAGCCTGGAACTCTAGAACAATTTACCCAAATTCCGTTAGATTGTCATAATGATTGCATTCACCTTACGGAAGTTAGGTCATATTAATCAGTATGTCTAGCCTTAAACTAGAGTCACCTGATTAACTGTCCTAAAGTCGTCCCACTTTCTGGAATTTAACTGTGTACGCTGTATCTAGTTTTTTGGATTCCAGTATCTTCTAACCCTTCGTCACGTTATTTATTCCCTTCAGATTAATTTCATCTGTGTCACCCTGATTGCAGGCGTGATTTCGATTTCAAACTGTCCACTTCTCCTCTACACTCAATGAACCGACCCACCCGACGTGTTTCGCTGCTTCAAGTTGCCCTCTGTAGTGGTGTCATTGCGGCTACCGCTGCTGGAACCGTGTTTAACGCCGATCGCTCCGTCAAAGCGGCTCTTCAAGACAGTCCTAAATCCGTGCTTGATGAAGCGTGGCAAATTGTCAATCGCGAATACGTAGATGGCAGTTTCAATAAAAACGATTGGAATGCTGTCCGGCAAACGCTCCTGAGCCGGAACTATAGTTCTCGTCAGCAGGCATACACAGCACTCCGAGATGCCCTGAAAAAACTCGACGATCCCTATACGCGATTTATGGATCCTAAACAGTTTGAGGCGTTGAGCAGTCAAACTTCTGGAGAGCTTTCTGGGGTCGGGATTCGTCTTGAGCAAAACGAAAAAACGAAAGTTTTAACGGTGGTTGAGCCACTGGAGAATTCTCCGGCAATTCGAGCGGGGATCAAGACGGGCGATCGTATTCTGGCAATTAACGGCAAAACCACGAAAGGCATGACGGTTGAAGATGCCTCGAATCTGATTCGGGGAGAAGTCGGAACCAAGGTAACGCTGCAAATTCAGCGCGATGGTGCATCAGCATTTAATATGCCGCTGACCCGCGCTCGGATCGAATTGCAAGCAGTCCGCGCCAGCGTGAAGCAGGAAGGCAAGAACAAAGTCGGCTATATCCGTCTAGGAGAGTTCAGCAGCCACGCAGCGGAGCAGATGGAACGGGCGATTAAGAACTTGAGTGCTCAAAAAGTCGATGCGTTTGTGCTGGATTTGCGCGGCAATCCGGGCGGTCTGCTGCAAGCGAGCATCGATATTAGCCGGATGTGGCTAGACAAGGGCGCAATCGTCAAAACCGTGAATCGGCAAGGTGTGGGTGATACTGCCTATGCCAACGGTAGACAATTATCTAAGCTACCTTTGGTGGTGTTAGTGGATGGTCGATCGGCAAGTTCGAGTGAGATTCTCACCGGAGCGCTGAAAGATAACAAACGCGCAACGATTGTTGGCAGTCAGACCTTCGGTAAGGCACTGGTGCAGTCGGTACATTCGCTGTCCGATGGATCAGGCGTTGCCGTGACGATCGCGCACTACTACACGCCGAAGGGAACTGATATCAGTCAGAAAGGAGTCACCCCAGATATCAAGGTAGATCTGTCGGATGCCCAGCAGAAGTTCTTGGCGACCAATCCGAAGTTGATTGGAACAACCCAAGATCCGCAGTATGCAAGAGCATTAAACCTTCTAGAGCGGACGGCATTCGCGAAACCGGGAGGACAGCAAACCTCACAGCAACCCGCTCCAGCAGGTCGGGAATAGTTCGTGTTGTTGGTTAAATGAAAAAACCGATCGCTCAGAAAGCGATCGGTTTTTTCATTTAACAGGGCGTTCAAGTTCAATAGTCAGTTCAAATCAGCTTATCCTAACTGAGGTCGTACCCATTGCCGAGAGGCTTTTAGAGTTTGCCTGCGTCCTTCAGTTTGGCTCTATTCTAGAAAGTGGGTGAGGTTTTCAGCGATCGCGAAATCGGGAAAGTGAGGACTAACCTGTGCGTCCTGATATTCCCCGTTTTGCAACACGCTAATTCGGAGTTGACCGTCCTCAAATCGCCAAAGTTCTGCTACTCCTAATGCTTGATAAGCCTCCAATCCAGTTTTAGATGTAACATCGACTTCAATTGCTAAGTCTGGAGGAGGATCAACGGTGAGATTCAATCTGCGCTTACCGACCATCACTGCATGATTTTCAATGTAGAAACACTGATTAGGCTCAATGCCTTTTGCCAGATCTTGCTGCTTAAAGGTAGTTGATCCAAAACACTCGTTATCTAGGTCAAGTTCTTCGAGCAGAATCTTGACCATATCACCGATGAGTTCCTTATCAACTTCGTGTTCTGGTAAAGGCATCCGAATTTCTAGCACTCCATCACTGTAAGCAATTCGACAGGCACGCTTATCTCCAAGCTCGTCGAGGATCGCTTCAAATTCTTGCCAGTTGACTTCTTGAAGTTGAACCCGTTGACCTGGCTGAACCACCAGTTGACGAAGCTGAAGTGTGACCATGACGATATGCCGCAGAGGAATAGCTTTAGTATATCGGTCTGCCTATCTTTTCTTGTTGCTTAGGTGTTGCGCTAGTCGTCGGATTCAAAATTAGAATCCAGGAAGTTCAGCGCATGGTTTCGCAATTGGTAATACTCTGGTGAATTGCGAAGTTTGGCCCGATCGCGCGGGTGTGCAAAGGGAACTTCTAAAATTTCGCCGATCGTCGCTTCAGGCCCATTGGTCATCAATACAATCCGATCGCTCATGTAAATCGCTTCATCAACATCATGTGTAATCATGATCACAGCTTGCCGATGTTGCTCCCAAATTTCTAACACCTGACGCTGAAGTTTGCCGCGTGTTAAGGCATCGAGCGCTCCGAATGGCTCATCCATCAGCAGCATTTTCGGACGAGTCGCCAAGGCTCTGGCAATTCCGACCCGTTGCTTCATCCCGCCGGAAATCTCATCCGGATACTTGTCGGCAGCAGCGGTGAGATTCACCATGGCTAAATGCTCACTCACAATTTGCTTTTTCTCAACGGGAGACGCATCTTTTAGCACTTCATCGATCGCCAACCGAATGTTCTGGCTCACGGTTAACCACGGCAGCAGCGAATACTGTTGAAACACCATCATGCGCTCTGCTCCCGGCTTGCGGATTTCTTTGCCTTCGAGCAATACAGAACCCGAAGTCGATCGCTCTAGTCCCGCAACAATCTTTAGCAACGTGGATTTACCGCAGCCAGAATGACCAATGATCGAAATGTACTCGCGCTCCCCAATCGTTAAGTTAATGTCTTTGAGAATCACCGTTTCACGGTCGCCCGTTTTATAAGACTTGTAAAGGTGATTGATTGCGAGAAACGGTGCCTCTGACTGGGTAGGAGCAACGTTTTGAACATCATTAATCATGTTGAACTGAACCATGAGAACCTCTTCTAAGAAAGATAAATGTTTGTCGATCGACTCACACGAATGTCAAAGCTGTTGAGATACCCGACTGGATCGCTCGGATCAAAGGCTTTCTTGTCGATGAACGCTTCAGCAGGTTCGATTTTGTAATCTTCAGCCGGACAAGCAATGCCTAACTCAGCCGCAACTTCTCGATAGACATCAGTGCGCCAAGCCTGTTCTGCAAGTTTGTCCGCATCTTTGGGAACCTCTTTGATTTGTCCCCAGCGAGCGGCTTGCGTCATGAACCATAGACTGCGCGATCGCCACATGAACGTAGAATGCTCGTTCGCAACTTGCGGAACTTCTTTCGACATCTTGAAAAACATCGTGGTTGCATCTGATTTAACAATGCGTTGCTTGCCGTCAAAGCCACCATAGTTGTATTCACCCACGATCGCGGGTTTAGTAAACTTCGGTTTCGCTCCGGTGTACGATCGAGCCGAAATGATTTGAGCTACTTCTTCTCGATTTTCGTCACAGTAGCGACAAGCTTCGATCATCGCTTTGAGCAAGGCGCGGTAGGTTTTAGGATTCTCATCGATAAACGATTGCATCACACCGAGTAAGCGATCGGGGTGTCCATTCCAAATCTCACGACCTTGAGCAAACGTGAATCCGATGCCTTCATTTCCAGTAATGGCGCGGGTGTTCCACGGTTCTGCAACCATGTATGCTTCCATTGCTCCAATTCGCACATTCGTCACCATCTGCGGCGGTGGAACAATGATGATGCGAAACTCTTTGAGCGGATCAACTCCGGCTGCTGCTGCAACATAGCGAACGAAGTATTCATAGATGGCAGAACTCAGCACGACTGCCCAAACTCGACGTTCTGAGGGTAAGCCTTCAAAGTAGCGGCGAAAATCTCGTCCGAAGGCTTCTAAATTCCCGTTGTACTCGAACCACGGGCGCAAGCCTGCATTCCACATAGCGCGATTCATCGTCATCGCATTGCCGTGATGGTGAATCGTCATGCCTGCACACATCGGAGCGTGACGCGCCCCTTCTGCACCCGTTCTGGCATTCGTGACCGCCCCTGCAACGACCGGGGCGGCATCTAATCTACCAAAGATTACGCCATCTCGTGAGGTTGCCCAGCTTGCTTCACGGCTCAAGCGGACATTCAAGCCATACTTGCGAAAAAAGCCTTTCTCCCAAGCGATCGCAAACGGCGCACAGTCGTTTACTGGAACATAGCCGATCGTTAGGTTCGGTTTCTCAAGTTCACTCGATTTAATGACCGGAGTGATCGACATTGCCGCTTCAGAGAGTTCTTGCGGCGCACGATTCGCATTAATTGCACAAGAGGGTAAGGTAGCTGCGATCGCCGATGCGCCTACTCCTGCAAGAAATTCGCGGCGCGTCCATTGATTCGTCATAATTTTTCCCCTACGAAGCGCGGCGGCGATGTGTAACCCAAGCTTCAATTTGGGCTAAGGCGAGGTCTAACAATAGTCCAGTTAGTCCAATCACTAGCACGGCTAAGAACACTGAACTCAGGTTCAATCGGCTCCATTCATCCCACACAAAGAAACCGATCCCGACTCCGCCTGTGAGCATTTCCACGGCAACAATGACAAGCCAAGCAACGCCTAAGCTAATTCGTAAGCCTGTAAAAATATACGGCAAGCTTGCAGGCAAAACAATCTTGAGTATGCGTCTCCAGCGCGGCATTTCCAACACTCGCGCTACGTCTAAATAGTCCTTAGGAACACTGGCAACTCCCAATGCAGTGTTGATGATCGTTGCCCATAGCGAGGTAATGAAAATTACAAAGATGGCAGAGGGATCAGCCAAGTTAAAAATCGCCAGCGCGATCGGGAGCCAAGCCAGTGGCGATACGGGTTTGAGAATCTGGATCACCGGATTCAGCGCCATCATCGCTTTTTCGGACATTCCAATCAAAAAGCCGATCGGAATGGCAACGATCGCACCCAGACCAAACCCAATCAATACTCGTCTCAAGCTTGCGAGTAACAGCCAACCAATTCCTAGATCGCCAGGACCTCGACGATAAAACGGATTAAGAATGTAGTCTAAATTTGCTACCAGCGCTTCGGGCGGCGTGGGCATCAGTTCGTGTTTGCTTAGTGCAATAATCCACCACACACCAATCACACCCAGGAAACCGAGCGCCGGATAGAGAATGCGATCGCTCGATAGGATTGGTTTTGTCCGGCGTACCGTAGCCTGAACTACAGCAGTAAACACTGCCGCTAAATTCAATTGCAGAATCATATGATTTGGTTCTCCAGAGCCAAACTCTCAACGTGCCTACGGAGTTAGCTGACGGGCGAGGACTGAGAGATTGTCCCCTGTTGGCTCGCTTAGAACTTCTAAGTTCACAACAGTAAGCCCCGATTAAACTGGTTCCTCCGCTTCGGAGCAATTGTCCGAATTAGGCGATACAGACTCGAATCCTAGAACTTTAACATCTCAATACAGATTTGCACCATCTTTCTTTTGAGATAGTGACTAAATTGTAGACAAAGAAATAGTACCCACCTGGGTACTGTAAAAGCCAGGTTGCTCTTCCACAATTTGAATAGAAAGTCTCAAACAGAGCTAAGAGCCTCTCATATTATTCAATTTGGAGTTTCGCATCATGGAAGTTTCGACCTTTGAATTGCTCGTCAAACGAATTGCTCCCAGACTAGCATTGCCGCCAGCAGCACAACCCGTTGCTCGTCGCATTGTGCAAGGTTACTTTCTGACGCTTTCTAACTTGGAAACGATCGACTTGAGATATCGCTTAGAGTTCCGCATTAGCTTACCGGATAGTCCAGCTCAGGCAGATGCTGTTACTCGCATTCTGGAGGGGAATACCTTCTTGATCTTCGACATTGCTGGATCAAACAATACGCTCTCGTTGATCCGCGTTGGCACAACAGGACGATATATCAGTCAGGAATTTGTGATTCCAGCGCAGAAGACAGCTTCGATCGAGTTGCTTCCTGATGTCGTTCGATTTGCATCCCAAGACGACCCAGCCTTGGAAATTCGGGGCTTTGTTTCGCTCTTCTTACCCCGGATCTTCACAGGCACAACGCTTCCAGAAAGATTGATCGGTAGACCTCAGAGTCCGCGTCCGGTCAAGGTGTTGCTAAATGCTGAAATTCGCGGCACGTTCTTGCCGAATGACTTCCCCGCCAATCCTGCTAGCACTGACTTTGATCAAATCAATTACTCACTGGCGCTGGCGAGCGGTAAAGCGCTAAATGAGATTGAGTCTGAACCGCCGAGAATTCTGGTTCCAGGTAGTTCAGTCGGGCTAGAACTGACACCGGGCGCGGTCAGAATGTCTTCCGCATCCGACAGTGCAGCAGCAGATTTGGGAGCAATGATTGCAGGATTGATGGTCAGCAGCAACGGCAATGGTGCAAATCTAGAGTCGCTGAACCAATCGCTTGCAGAGTTAGACCTTCCTGTCACCATGCGAGGAATGTAATCAAGCATTGGCGTTAGTCTTCGGGTTTGGTCGTTTGTTCCAAGTGGTTGGCGGTTAGAGATTGCCGTCAACCCTTTCTCTAGAGGTGTAGGATGAGTATTTTTCAATTCAGACCGCTTTGCCATAGTTGGGTCGCATTGCATCCTCATCCCAGAGGTGTGGTTCAGTTTATTGGGGGTGCTTTCTTTGGGTCGTTTCCAACGATCGCGTATCGGCATTTGCTACAAGAGATTTTTGCAGCAGGATATACCGTCGTTGCCTTACCGTTTCGGTTTGGTTTTCGTCATTGGTCATTAGCGATCGAGCTTTTAGAGGAGCAAAATACGCTGAGACAAGAACTAACAGCGATCGCAAAGCATCTTAACTATGATTACGAGCTTTACCAGGATAAAACGAATTACTCTTGGATCGGACATAGTTTAGGCTGTAAGTACATTGCACTGCTAGAGCTTTTAAGCAGTGAACAATGGCGGCAAGTGTTGTGTTCTTGTGTCGAAGCAAAGCAGATTGAGCAAGTTGAACGAGCGATCGCTCACCTTTCAATAGATTCAGTTTCGATTAAAGGGCAACCCTCGTTGCTCCTAGCTCCCGACATTTCTGATACTGAGAGTGCAGTTCCGATTCGATTTCTAGCACAGCTTTTAGATAAGTTTAAGCTGGGTGCGTTGCCTACTCGCGCTCAAACTCAGTGCTTGGTCGAGCAGAGTGAGCTATTTAATCTAACGGGGTTAATTTCGTTCGATCGCGATACCATTGCTGGAAGCCTTGCAAACGCGCAAAAACATCCCTTGAGTGAAAATGATGTGCTTTGGTTTTTATCCCAACTCAAACAGCGCCACTATCGAGTGCTGTATCGAGAACTTTCAGGTAAACATTTAGAACCTGTTGGAGTTCAAATCGGTGAATGGGTGGTGGATCTTAATCCATTGGATAAGTTTGCGGAACCGATCGTAGATCGTCACTTAGAAGGTGTTGTACTTCAGTTTCTCGATCGTCTGCGTCAGAGAGAACAGGGGTTGGAATCTTCCAGTTCCCAGCCTCTCTACGATCGCGCCTCTTACATCCGCTCTAGCACCTGAATTCCCAACAGCGATAGTCCAAGCTTCAATGTTCTTGCTGTCAAGTCACACAGTACCAATCGAGAAGTTCGCGCGGGTTCTTCTGCTTGCAGCACAGGAACGCCTTGATCGCGATCGTAAAACACATTGAATTTCTGACTGAGTTGGAACAGATAGTCACAAAGTCGATTTGGAAATAGTTCTTGCTCTACTTCGGATAGAACAGTGCTGAACTGAAGTAACTGTTTTGCTAAAGCGAGTTCGGTTTCATGTTCTAGCACCATTTGAACATTAGAGCCGAGCTGATTGAAGTCAATTCCGCCTTTGCGACTAATCCCTTGAATCCGAGCATAAGCATAAAGCATATAAGGCGCAGTATTGCCTTGAAGCGCAAGCATCTTGTCGTAACTGAAAATATAGTTACTAGTGCGATTCTGGCTTAGATCAGCATACTTCACTGCGCTGATCCCTACTGTTTTTGCAGCATGATTGATAAAGTCTTCGGATTCGTGGCGCTCTTCGGTTGCGAGTCGAGTTTCTAGATCAGTGCGCGATCGTTCCACTGCTTCATCGAGCAAATCCCGCAGTCGAACGGTATCGCCCGATCGTGTCTTCAGCTTCTTCCCATCTTCACCCTGCACCAATCCAAATGGCACATGCACGACTTCAACACTACCCGGAATCCAATCTGCGCGGCGGGCAACCTGAAACACTTGAGCAAAGTGATTTGCCTGACCTGCATCAGTGACATAGATTAAGCGATCGGCATTATCCTGCTGCACTCGATAGCGAATCGCAGCTAAATCAGTAGTTGCATAGTTATAGCCGCCATCTGACTTCTGAATAATCAAAGGTAATGGATTGCCTTCCCGGTTCGTAAAGCCCTCAAGAAACACACATTTTGCGCCTTGATCTTCAACCAGTAAACCTTCCTTCTCCAAGTCTTCGACCACTTGCAGTAATAGTGGATTGTAAAACGACTCTCCCCGTTCTGTAAGTTGAATATCTAGCAAATCATAGATGACCTGAAACTCACGACGCGACTGATCACACAACAATCGCCAAGCTTTCAAAGTATCTTCTGCACCCGACTGCAATCGCACCACTTCTTGACGTGACTTTTCTTGGAACGCTGGATCTTCATCAAATCGCTGTTTCGCTTTCTTATAAAACGCAACTAAATCGCCCAAATCTAAAGCATCTGCTGTCGTTAATGCTTCGGGTGCAACTTCCCGAAGATAAGTAATCAGCATTCCAAACTGTGTTCCCCAATCGCCGACGTGATTGAGGCGCAACACATCATGCCCTTGGAATTCTAGAATGCGAGCGATCGAATCCCCAATGATGGTCGATCTCAAATGCCCAACGTGCATTTCTTTCGCAATGTTCGGACTCGAAAAATCCACGACCACTTTCTTTGGTTCTTTTACCACCGCAATTCCTAAGCGCGAATCCCCTGCCATTGCACTTAACTGCGTCTGAAGGTAGACAGGCTTCAGCTTCAAATTGATAAATCCAGGGCCTGCAATTTCCGCCGTTTCACAAAGATCATCAACCTGCAAATTTTGCGTAATTTCTTGCGCGATCGCTCTTGGCTGTTTGCCCAATCGCTTCGCCAACGACATCGCCACATTCGCCTGATAATCCCCAAACTTCGGATTATTGGTTGGCACAAGCATCGGATCAGTCCCTACCAGTTCTGCACCAAACGCCGACACCAAAGCAGCTTCTAGACGATTTTTTAATTCAGCGAATGTAGCAATCATAATTTTTCAACCTGACAATAGCGCAAGTCCCTTTTAGGATAGCGACCTAACTTATTAATGATTCAGCACGAAGATCGTTTACGCAAGACATTTTCTAATTTCGATCGCTCAAACCTGCAAGCCATATTGCATTAAAGGACGGCCAAGCTGAACCCTTCGATTCTCCATATCAATTTGCTTGAGTCATCGCTTGAATTTCACACTCAAATTCAACCAAGTTGATCGTGTCACTGGAGCGCTACTCGAAATAAAATCCACACCCGTTTGGGCGATCGCTCTCAACATCTGTAAGATCACAATCTCCGATACCTCGATCTTTATCCGCTCATTTGTCAATACTACAACGGTAAAATGAAGAAAAAGTTGATCCTTGCAAGATGGAAATCAATACTCAGATTGATTCAAACCACGCGGCGAAGCTAACCTACATTCAGCAACAAACTCGGCAAGATATTGCTGAGATTTTAGGGCAAGCGATCGATCTCTAACGAACGCCTAAAGTCTCCACCGGCAAACGCCCTACAAGCTTTTGAGGAAGCGGGATTAGTTAGGTTTATCGATGCTGATCCGGACGAATCTTATCAATCTGTGATTCAAAACTATCTCGCAGAAAAACACCAGCAAGGTCAGGCATGATCATTATCGATACAGGAGCCTTTCTTGCACTGTTCAATCAACGAGACCCGAACCATCAAGCTACCCAAATTGCACTACGCTCCATTCAAGAACCGTTAATTCTGATAGAAACCTGTTATTTCCTACTTGCTCGAAACAATAGCGCCGCTTCTGTCCGCTTCCTGCGTCAAGTTGCAAATGGCATTTGCGTCACTTGTCGTTTTAGCTGAACATCTCCGACATGGACGCATCCTAACCGTCGATCGACGCGATTTCAGTGTCTACCGATGGAACGACACTCAGCCTTTTGATAATTTGCTTCTGTAGCTTGTTAGAGCTTGATTTTCATACTCAAATCTAACCAAGTCGATCGTGTCACTGGAGCGCTACTCGAAATAAAATCGACTCCCGTTTCTGCGATCGCTCTCAAGGTTTGCAGAGTCACATTTCCCGAAGCTTCAATCTTAATGCGATCATTGGCAGCGCGAATCATTTGAACCGCTTGAGCCATTAACTCTAACGGCATATTGTCGAGCATGATGATATCGGCTCCGTGTGCGATCGCTTCCCGCACCATGTCTAAATTCTCGGTTTCGACTTCGATCGTCAACGGATACGGAATCTGAGCGCGAACTTGGGCGATCGCATTTTCGATTCCTCCCGCCGCAACAATATGATTGTCTTTAATCATCGCCGCATCATCCAATCCCATCCGGTGATTGGTTGCACCTCCCACCTGCGTTGCATACTTTTCAAGCAATCGCAATCCGGGTGTTGTTTTGCGCGTATCGGCTAACTGCGTGGGTAAATCCTCAATCTTCTCAACATACTGCCGCGTCATCGTTGCAATTCCACTGAGGCGCATCGCTAAATTCAGCGCAACTCTTTCGCCCGTTAACAGTGCATCGTAAGCACCTTGAATTTCCGCGATCGTCTGCCCTTTCTCTACCGCTTCCCCTTCTTCAACCAATCGCGTAAATACAGTAGACGGATTTAGCAGATAAAACACTCTTGCCGCGATCGGTAATCCCGCAATCACGCCTGCCTCTTTTGCAATCCAAACCGCCTGCCGAGTTCCAGGCGAAATCAACGCTTGAGTCGTGTGATCGCCGCGCCCCATATCTTCGAGAAGCCAATCTTGAAGGACGCGATCGAGAAGTAAGAATGATGGAAGTACAGAAGCCTTGTTCACAATGTTCTAACCTAATTTGCTCCCCGTAAACACCCTGCATCATATGGGTTTTTCAAACTCCGCGCACCAAAACGATCAACGGCTCGGTGCCCGATGCGAACGATCCAAGGTTGGGCATCGGGCATCCGTTCAAATAAGCGATCGTTTGCGGTTAACATTTCGTCTGCAAGCTCAAAAGATCCGGTTTCGATGTCGCTGCCTTCTGCTCACGCAAAGCGTGTCCGCATAACTGTTAACTGTACTCTACCCACAATGTAGCAAAACGTTCAGCCGTCCAACCAACCAAATCCGATACTTGACCATCACCAATTTCTACAATTCGTTTGCAACCATCTCTGCGCTCTACCACATCCACTGAGAAAAACGGGCTGTTAATGCGTTTGGCGCACTCTTTAACAATTCCTGGAATTTCCTCATTAGGCAATGCTGCAAATGGTTTACCGTACACCACAAAGTAACGTTTCTCCGTCTCAGCAATGAAGTCTTCAACTTGTCGAACACAAAGACCGCCCTCAATGCTGCCTCTAAACTTTTGCATTTCAGCGACAACTGTTCTAATCGCTGAAGGTTCATTGATTATTGAACCAATCGAGGTCTTAAGAGACTTAACGTAATCTTTGATAAAGAAGTTGTCCCATCCCAACCCAGTTAAAGCGCTCTCTAGATCATCGTTGATAGAAAAGAAGCGTGTTTCTGGTGTCAAATCACGAATTAATGGGTACCAATTCGGTAAGTAGTGCGTTGCTAGATATTCAGCATGAGAGATTAAAACATCTGCACCAGCATTTTTTACGGCATTAGTTAAGCGCAAATAGTCATCAGGGGTAATCATCCAGCCTCGATAAATCAGCTTTTCTTCCGAACCAGGCAGGGGAGAAACTTTAGACGTTCCTGAAGCTAAAGCGTCCAAAGAAATCGCTGATGTCTCAAATCCTACACTTCGCAGACAGGCAACCTGATCCAAAAACGTCTCATCTACTTTCTTTGTATTGAAGTAATCGCTGGGAAGCAGAAACCTCACAAGACTTTACCCGTTAAAATGCTTCGCTCATTAGAATGCCACATCCGCGATGTACAGCTAACTACTGATTAACCTTTTAGGCATTTCGATCGCACCCCCACCCAACAATTTTTTGCCCATCTCCCGGCAAGTATGAAATAATAGATCTTCGTGTCTTCATTTGCATAAAAACTATGGCAAAGAATAAAGGCGTAAGGCTAATCATTACGCTGGAATGTACTGAGTGCCGCACCAATCCGGCAAAACGCTCTCCCGGTGTCTCTCGTTACACCACCTCGAAAAACCGCCGTAACACCACAGCGCGTCTAGAACTGAAGAAGTTTTGCACCCACTGTAATCGGCACACCCCCCACAAAGAAATTAAATAATCTTTGTCAGCAAAAGCTGGTAAGTTTTTGCCCGTAGTTTTGAAAACTACCGCCCATTGACCCTTTACCAATCACACCGTCATGACTTACTTCCGCCGTCGAGTTTCCCCGATTAAGCCTGGTGATCCGATCGATTATAAAGATGTCGATCTGCTCCGCAAATTTATCACTGAGCGCGGTAAAATTTTGCCTCGCCGAATTACCGGACTCACCGCAAAGCAGCAGCGCGATCTCACCGTTGCAATTAAACGCGCCCGCGTCATTGCTTTACTACCGTTTGTTAATCAAGAAGGCTAAACCCTTCAAACCGTTGTGGGGGTGCTAATGTGTAGGGTGTGAGCCGCCGAATCCCAGCCACCCCTATTTAATTCATTCATCACCCCCGCAAAGTTCAATGGAGAAGGGAACCTTAATCGAATTTCGCGTCAACGGAGAACGCCGCCTCGCTGTTGCCGATCGTCCAGAAGGTAAAAAGCACTGGATTGCGATCGACGATCGTTCTCAAAACCACACCCTTCATCCGCGCCAAATTACTTACGAAGTCGCAAATCAGACCTTTAAGCCTTCCGACATTCCAAGTTTTCTCAAAGAAGTCCAGCCCTTCCTTGATCCTTCCAGCCTAGAAGTCGCCTGGGAAATCCTGAGTGAAGGCGGCGACAGCACCAATCCAAAAGAGTTAGCAATGCTGCTGTTTTCGGATCAGAGTCCGGTAATGTGTTACGCCGCTTACTACTTGCTGTCCGAAGATAAGCTTTACTTTAAGCAGAAAGGCGATCGCTACGAACCCAGATCCGCAACACAGGTTGCAGAACTCAAGCACCAAATCGAGATGGAAGCTCAACGCCAGCGCGATTGGCAGAGTTTCTTAGAACGCATTCAACTCGTCCTAGCCGGAACGCCTACTGAGTGGCAGTCCACTGATCGACCCCGACTTGATGCTTTGGAGCGATTTGCTACTGTTGAAGAAGCACCGAATCGATCCAGCGCGATCGAGGTACTTGCCGCTCTGAAACGTCCTGAAACGTCTTCAGCCGCCTTCCAGCTTCTCGTTGATCTTGGAATCTGGAGTCCACACGAGAACATGTTCCTGCGGCGTGCTCAGGTTCCGATTCAATTCTCTAATAAGGTTCTGGAAGTGACGCACCATCGTTTGGAATTCCCACCTGCTGATCTCGATGTCAATCGCCTTGATCTGACGCACTTGAAGGTTTACACGATCGACGATGAAAGCACCCGCGAAATTGATGATGGCTTGAGCTTAGAAGTTCTCCCCGGCGGGCGCGAGAAAATCTGGATTCACATCGCTGATCCAACTCGTTGGGTCGCTCCCGGTGATGAACTTGATCTGGATGCTCGTAAACGCATCACCACGATTTATCTACCAACCGGGATGATTCCGATGTTTCCATCAGAATTAGCAACCGGCCCAATGAGTTTAAATCCAGGAAAAACCTGCTGCGCCTTGAGCTTTGCCGTGACGCTAACGGAAGAGGGCGCAGTCGAAGAGTACAGCATTCACGCCAGTTCGATTCGGTCAACGTATCGCCTCACTTACGATGATGTCGATGAGATGCTGCATCTTGGAATTCAAGGTGAACCAGAAATCGAAGCACTAGCAAAATGGGCAAAACGGCGCACTGCATGGCGACAGTCCCAAGGGGCGATTAGCATTCATATGCCGGAATCTTCGATCAAAGTAAAAAGCGATGGCGAAGTGACGATCGAAGTTCTTGATGACTCCCTCTCCCGTCAATTAGTCGCTGAAATGATGATTTTGGCAGGAGAAGTTGCCGCTCGTTACGCTCAAACGCATAATTTGCCGCTTCCCTTTCGCGGTCAACCTCAGCCGGAATTACCGTCGGATGAAGAACTGCTGCAACTTCCGGCAGGGCCTGTGCGATCGTGCGCCATCCGTCGCTGTATGCCCCGCAGCGAGCTGACGATTACGCCTGCTCGTCACGCCAGTCTAGGACTCGACACCTACACTCAAGTCACCTCTCCGATTCGCCGCTATAGTGATTTAGTCGCTCACTTTCAAATCAAGGCGCATTTGCGCGGCGATGTTCTGCCTTTCTCAGTCGAGGAAGTAAAAGAACTGATGATCAATATTGGTCTCGCGGTTCAAGAGGCGGTCTTTGTCGAGCGTCAAACCAATCGCTACTGGAGCCTGGAATATTTGCGACGGCACTCTAATGAAGTGTGGGACGCTTTGATGCTGCGCTGGTTGCGGGAGCATGAAGGGTTAGGTTTGGTGCTGCTCGAAGAATTGGGTCTGGAGTTGCCGATGGTGTTTCAGCGATCGGCGCGTCCCGGCGATCAATTGCGCCTCAAAGTGAGCCTAGTCGATCCGCGCCGAGATGAAATCCGTTTCCAAGAAGTCACTCAACAAGAAGCACAGCAAGCGGTTGGATAGCCAAAAAATAACCCGCCATTCTTAATGGACGGGTATCATTCTACTGACTATTACTCTGCAACATCTTTCAGCGTGTCCTTCAGCACAGTCCGAGCTGCTAAATGATTTCGAGTTGAAGTCAGAATTTCAGATTCTCGTTCTAGCCGAGCCTGAGTGTCTTGCAGTTCTAAAAGTGATTGCTGCTCGTCCGGCACATTATGCAAATTGCTTGCAATCCAGTACGAAAGCTCAGTCGGCAAGCTCGGGATTTCTTCTGGTAGCTCGATATCTTGACCAGACAGCTTCTCCGAAAGCCGCACCACGTCATGAAGAAGCTGATTCACTTCCTTCGCTAAAGGTCTCAAATCCTGAGTTGGTGGACGATCTTCAATCCACTCAACCAAACCCACGCGGTAAGGCTTCTCACGAGTGTATTCCAACACTCTAAAGCGCTGCTGTCCAAGCGTCAAAACCTTCATTCGATCGTCCGGCAATCGCTGAAACTGCACGATTTCTGCACAGCACCCAACAGGCGCAGGTTGCCCTTTGGCTTGATCCCACATCAACACGCCAAACCGTCGATCGCTCTCCAGAATCGTGTTCATCATCATTCGGTAGCGAAACTCGAAGATGTGCAACGGTAAGGGACGACCTGGAAATAAAACGAGGTCAGGCAACGGGAATAGGGGAAGTTCGCGAACCGCGATCGATGAAGTCATTACTCTGCAAACGGTGAGGTGCTTTTCTCTACTGTAACGGATCACTGTTAAGAGATGTAAGCAATTCAAAAAATAAAGGATGTGATTTTCTCACATCCTTCCCAATTACAGCTTCACTTCAATATCCACACCTGCCGGAAGATCGAGCTTCATAAGAGCATCGATCGTCTTAGAAGAAGGCTGATAGATATCAATCAAGCGATGGTGCGTCCGAGTTTCAAAATGCTCACGCGAGTCCTTATCAACGTGCGGAGAGCGCAGAACGCAATAGATTTTACGACGAGTCGGAAGCGGAATCGGACCAATTGCGGTCGCATTCGTGCGGTTTGCAGTATCGACGATCTTTTCACAAGATGTATCGAGTAAACGTCGATCGAACGCTTTGAGGCGAATGCGAATTTTTTGCTGTTGAATCGTTGCCATGTTAAGTTCCCAAGTTGTCAGTGGTTCAGAGGGATGCGCTCTGTGCGCCAGTCAACTATTGTAGCGCTAAAACTGTTGCACACTCGATCTTCTAGAAGAAATCACGTGAACTACACTATCGATAGCCTTTTGCAGAGGAGCCGTAATGTCTGAGATGATGCTTAATTCAGAACAACTCAAAACCGCTTTGCAAAGTGCGGTGCCTTTGGCTTACGCTTTGCGTGTCCATCGAATCATCTCACGAAAATCGCCAAGAAATCTCTGATCTTCTAGCCGAGCTCATCGAAGACATTGCGATGGAAAGAGCGACCAGGAGGGCGAAGCAACTGAGCAAAACTCTTTTCATCAATCATTGCTGTCTTCTGGCTTAATTAAACAAATCAAAAAAGTTCACTACCGCCAAATTGAGCCGCGGCAACTTATCCAAGTTCAGGGTCAGCCACTTTCTGAAACCATTATTGAGGAACGGCGTTAATGGCAGCCCAATGCTTAAGCTAAAAGCAGTTCCCGGTCTTCATCCACTGTTCGCTTTTTCACTTCGAGTCGTCATCTTCAGAAAAGTTGACAGGACTAAGTTATGCAAATAAAGCTCCAGCAGAGCAATTCACTGGAGGCTTCACTTCAATTAGCTAAGTGCTTACTTGAGGATCTTCGAGACCACACCTGCACCAACGGCACGACCGCCTTCACGGACTGCGAAGCGCATTCCTTGCTCAATTGCGATCGCGCTCTAAACCTCATGATGGCGGATGACGACCCAGCAATTCTTCCTCTGCAGGAATTGCCAGCATCGTTGTGCGATTCAAATTCAATGCTTTCACGGTCGATCGACCTGTAGCGCTCAAACTAACCAGTTCCACACCATGCCAACTAAAATGCTCTTTTCATATCTGTTGTCGAGGATTAGAAGAAATTGAAACAATTTCACCCGTCTCCGGGTCTTCGGTATCTGACGAGCGCCCTTCCTAAGTGAGCAAGAAACACAAGCAAGCGCCAAATTATCCGCGATCGTCTCGCCGCCTGCCACTACTGGAACAATATGATCGATATGGAAAGTTGCAGCCTGACCAACTTGAGAGATGCGGCAATATTCACACCGATTATCCGCTCGTTGAATCACGAATCGGCGAAGGGAAGCCGGAATCGTTGTCACTTCATCACCCGTGTTGATCGCAAACGCAGCAAAGATAAAAATTCTGCTAGTTCTACCAGTCCTTCCGCTTCCTGTCGTTCTGCCTGAGAAAGAACATGACCCTCGTCTTGTCAATCAAGCAGAGATTGTAACCGGGCTTGAACCGCTTCGGGAAGCTGAAATCGAGTGAGTTCGATCGGAATCTCGACAACTTCAGGCATAGTACAGTCATTTTAAAATTCGAGGCTTTGTCCTGATTGTAAGCGAAAGCGCTTTCTAATCAAGCCCAAAAAAAGCTACCAGCAGCTTAAACCACTGGTAGCTTCTTTAACTTAGCTAAGTGCCTACTTGAGGATCTTCGAGACCACACCTGCACCAACGGTACGACCGCCTTCACGGATTGCAAAGCGCATTCCTTGTTCGATTGCGATCGGGTTGATCAGTTCTACAGTCATCTTGATCCGGTCTCCAGGCATCACCATTTCAGCTTCGCCGCCTTCGTCGGTTGTGAAGTTGCTGATGGTTCCAGTTACGTCAGTTGTCCGAACGTAGAACTGAGGACGATAGCCAGGGAAGAACGGAGTGTGACGACCGCCTTCTTCTTTCTTCAGAATGTATACTTCAGACTCAAATTGAGTGTGAGGCTTGATCGAACCGGGCTTCGCCAGTACCATGCCACGCTCAATATCAGCCTTTTGAATACCCCGAAGCAAGATACCTGCGTTGTCGCCTGCCATCCCTTCTTCAAGGCTCTTCTTAAACATTTCGATTCCGGTCACAGTACTCTTACGAGTGTCGCGGATACCAACGAGTTCAACTTCGTCTTGCACTTTGACTTTACCGCGCTCGATCCGACCCGTTGCCACCGTGCCCCGACCTGTGATCGAGAATACGTCTTCAACTGCCATCAAGAACGGCTTGTCAACATCGCGCTCAGGAGTTGGGATGTATTCGTCAACCGAATCCATCAGCGCGTAAATGCAGTCAACCCACTCGTTTTCACCCTTTTTGGTCTTGGGGTTAGCAGTCATTGCTTCAACCGCCTGGAGTGCAGAACCTGCGGTGATCGGAATTTCGTCACCGGGGAATTCATACGAATCCAACAGTTCACGAACTTCGAGTTCAACGAGTTCCAGCAGTTCTTCGTCGTCCACCATGTCTTTCTTGTTCAGGAAGACTACTAGACGAGGAACGCCCACCTGACGAGCCAAGAGGATGTGTTCACGAGTTTGGGGCATCGGGCCATCAGCCGCAGATACAACCAAGATCGCGCCGTCCATCTGGGCCGCACCCGTGATCATGTTTTTCACATAGTCGGCGTGTCCGGGACAGTCAACGTGAGCATAGTGACGGGTTTCAGTTTCGTACTCCACGTGAGCGGTGTTGATTGTGATCCCCCGTGCTTTTTCTTCCGGAGCTGCATCAATGTCTTCGTACTTTCGGGCTGCCGCTTGACCCAGAGCTGAAAGGGTCATCGTGATAGCAGCCGTGAGTGTGGTTTTGCCGTGGTCAACGTGACCGATCGTGCCGATGTTGACGTGGGGTTTATTCCGTTCAAACTTTGCGCGTGCCATGAATTACAATTCCTCTCCTGATTAAGCGTTCCCTTTGTTTTTCGCAATGATGGTTTCAGCGACGTTCTTAGGTACTTCTTCATAATGGCTAAATTCCATTGTAAAAGTACCGCGTCCCTGAGTCATCGATCGAATATCCGTAGCATATCCAAACATTTCTGCCAGTGGAACCTTGGTTGTGACCTTGGCAATTCCCCGCTCGACTCCTTGAGCTTCAATCTGCCCACGCTTCGAGATCAGGTTGCCCATGACGCTACCCAGAAAGTCTTCTGGCACTTCAACTTCAACCTTCATCATCGGCTCCAAGAGTACCGGGCTGGCTTTTAATACGCCATCCTTGATCGCCATCGATCCGGCAATCTTAAATGCCATTTCAGAAGAGTCTACATCGTGGTAGGAACCATCGACGAGTGTTGCTTTCACGTCGATGAGCGGGTAACCTGCCAAGATGCCGCTTTCGCAGGCTTCCTTCATGCCCTGTTCAGCAGGTCCAACATATTCTTTAGGAACGGTTCCGCCCACGATCTTCGAGACGAATTCGAATCCGCTACCTGTTTCGCCTGGTTCAAGCTGGATGACAACGTGACCATACTGACCTTTACCACCACTCTGACGGACAAATTTGCCTTCAGCTTTGACGGCTTTACGAATGGTCTCCCGGTAAGCTACTTGAGGCGCACCGACGTTTGCTTCGACTTTGAACTCGCGGAGCATTCGATCGACCAAGATTTCCAAGTGCAATTCACCCATTCCGGCGATTACAGTTTGGTTAGTTTCTTGATCAATGCTGACGCGGAAAGTCGGGTCTTCTTCAGACAATGCCTTGAGCGCTTTCGAGAGTTTCTCCATATCGCCCTTGGTCTTCGGTTCTACTGCAACCGAGATTACAGGCTCAGGAATAAACAGCGATTCAAGAACGATGTTGTCGCCCTCAGGGCAAAGCGTATCGCCTGTCAGAGTATCAGACAGTCCAGGAATTGCTCCCAAGTCGCCCGCTCTGAGTTCGTCTACATCAATTCGATCGTCCGCTTTCAAGACAATCAACCGAGAAACGCGCTCTTTCTTGCCCTTGGACGAGTTATAGATGTAGCTACCTTTCGACAGTACACCAGAGTAAACGCGAACAAAAGTTAAGCGACCGACGAATTTATCCGTCATCACTTTGAAAGCGAGTGCAGCCAGAGGTGCATCATCTTTCGGAGGACGAGCGGCAACGCTGCCATCCGGCAGAGTTCCTTGAATCGGCGGAATGTCGATCGGTGACGGAAGGTAATCCAGCACCGCATCAAGCATTTGCTGAACGCCCTTGTTTTTGAAGGCAGAACCGCAAAGCATCGGCACAAAGAATTCTCCGTCAATTCCCTCGATCGTCCCTTTCCGAATTGCGGCTTTGATTTCTTCTTCGGTGAGTTCTTCACCTGCGAAATACTTCTCAAGCAGCGCTTCATCAGTTTCTGCAACCGATTCGATCAAGTTCGTGCGAAATTCCTCGGCTTTCTCTTTGAGATCTTCGGGAATCTCAGTGACTTCAATTTCGCGACCTAAATCATCCTTGTGGATATAGGCTTTCATCCGCACAAGGTCAATGATGCCTTTGAACTGATCTTCAGCGCCGATCGGGATTTGGATGGGAACCGCTTTTGCTTGCAGACGATCACGAATCTGATCATAGACTTTGAAGAAGTCCGCACCAGTTCTGTCCATCTTGTTCACGAACACCATGCGGGGAACCTTGTAACGGTTCGCTTGCTTCCACACGGTTTCCGATTGCGGTTGAACGCCACCCACCGAGCAGAATACAGCGATTACACCGTCCAGCACTCGCATTGAGCGTTCAACTTCGATTGTGAAGTCTACGTGCCCAGGCGTGTCAATGATATTGATCTTGTGTTCAAGTTCGCCTTCACCAGGCTGGTTCGGCTTATCAGCATCGCGACGAGTCCATTGAGTCGTAATTGCAGCAGCGGTGATGGTAATGCCCCGCTCCCGCTCTTGCTCCATCCAGTCCGTTGTGGCTGTCCCCTCATGCACTTCGCCAATCTTGTGGACGATGCCGGAGTAAAATAGAATTCGTTCAGTTGTTGTTGTCTTGCCCGCATCAATATGCGCGGCGATCCCGATGTTTCTGACTCTTTCGAGCGGGACGGTACGAGCCACAGCTACCTCCTTAGCATCTGTGCATGGTTTAAATCACACTACTGCGTCTATTAAGATTTTATACTTTTTAATAGCGATAGTGTGCGAATGCTTTATTAGCTTCTGCCATCCGGTGGGTTTCTTCCCGCTTCCGAATCGCGCTTCCCGTTTCGTTGGCGGCATCCATTAGTTCGCTTGCCAGTTTGGCTGACATCGATTTGCCTGCACGCGCTCGCGAGAACTGGATTAACCATCTCAACGCTAGGGCAATTCCACGATCGCTTCGCACTTCCATCGGTACTTGGTACGTTGCACCACCCACCCGACGCGCTTTCACTTCAACCAAAGGAGTCGCATTCTTGACTGCCCGCTCAAACGTCTCTAGCGGATCAGCACCAGTGCGCTCTCGAATCGTTTCAAACGCATCATAAACAATGCGGGTAGCTAGAGATTTTTTGCCGCTCGCCATAATCCGCCGCACCATCATGGTGACTAGGCGAGAATTATGCACGGAGTCGGGGGGAATGGGACGCTTTTTGATTACGACGCGACGAGACATAATGAGCCTTTAAGAGAAAAGAACAGTAAATGGATTGAGTCAGCAAACCGGGGGCGCGATCGTGGAGTTCAAAAGAGTGTCGTGAGAAGATTCTCTAAAATAGCTTCGATCGCTAACAAACGAACCTCATGGACTCAAAAAAGCTGAGCTACGAGGTTCATTTAGCAAATTTATCTAGCGGCAGATCGCTTACTTTGCTGCTGCCTTCGGACGTTTCGCACCGTACTTGGAGCGACCTTGCTTGCGGTCTTTCACGCCAGCCGTATCGAGGGTTCCGCGAATAATGTGGTAACGAACACCGGGCAGGTCTTTGACCCGACCGCCACGAATCATCACAACCGAGTGTTCTTGAAGATTGTGACCGATACCGGGGATATATGCTGTCACTTCAAAGCCTGAAGTGAGGCGCACCCGCGCAACTTTACGCAGCGCAGAGTTCGGTTTTTTCGGTGTGGTGGTATAGACCCGTGTGCAAACTCCACGACGCTGAGGGCAACTCTTCAGAGCCGGGGATTTGGTTTTCTTTCGAGCTTTGCTGCGCTCACTACGGATGAGTTGCTGGATGGTGGGCATTTTTTAATGTATTGGAGAATGCAGTTTTTCGACTGCTCCGACTTTCAACGATCACTAAACATACCAATAGATCGATTCGGCTGTCAAACAATTGCAGCGCGATCGATCCTTTAGCACGAAAGCTTTCCTATTCTAGCTCTCATCAATCGAGAATGAGACACCACAATCGCAACTTTTTTTAGCGTTAGGATTGTGGAAGCGGAAACTACCGCCCATGAGGTCTTCTGAGAAGTCGATCGTTAAATTCTGAAGATATTGAGTGCTGTGCAGATCGATCACGATTTGAATACCATTGCAGTGATGAACGCGATCGCTGGAATCGAGTTGGGTTTCAAATCTCGTTAGATAAGAGAGTCCTGCACAGCCACCTGGTTGTATTTGCAGGCGGAAAAAGGCGGAAGGATCAGGATGATGCCTTTGCAAGCGTTGAATCTCTGCGATCGCAGAAGGACTTAATTCGATCATATGAAAAGGCGAAGCGGAATTTTAAATTCATCGTACCGCGATCGTTCAACCCAAAAATAAGATGAGGCAATTCTAGGGAATTGCCTCATCTCAAAGTTAAGTTTAGTCTTTAGTTTGCGCGTGAATAGTCATCTTGGAACCGCACGATGTCATCTTCTCCAAGATACTCACCGTTTTGAACTTCAATCAACACCAGGGGGATGACTCCAGGATTCTCTAGACGATGAGTTGTACACTGAGGTACATAAGTAGACTGATTGCTGCTGAGGGTGATTTGCTGCTCACCACACTCCACTTTTGCAGTTCCAGAAACGACAATCCAATGCTCGCTGCGGTGGTGGTGCATTTGTAAACTTAGGCGATGTCCGGGCTTAACTTCGATCCGCTTAATTTTGTAGCCGCGACCTTCTTCCAGGATCGTAAACGATCCCCAGGGACGGAGTTCTGTTGCAGCAGTCTTTGCAGCCGTTGGAGACAGCACAAGGGCTGGAGTTTGAGTCTTTTCTTGAGCCTGAGCCACCGTTTCTCTCCTCATAAATACTAGAGTTTCGCGAACTAGATGCGCGGACTCGCGCAAAATCAATTCCCAACCAAAAAGGCTAACAAACTAAATCGGGAGGCGCTTGTATAGAGTGGACAATTTGAGAAGATTTTACGAAGTCTTGATTTGAATCACAAAATCCATGAAGAAGTTGAGCGTTAAGGTTGAAGAAAAACTCCAATTCCGTTGTGAACGCGAGCAGACGATCGAGCGGGTCGATCAAGAATTTGCCCTCCCAAATATAAAGTTGTTGAGCTTCCACCATCCAGGTTTAGAGCGTTAATCGCTCCAAGTTGCTGCATGATTTCTGCCATATCGCTTAACGTTGCACCGAGGCCTGAAATATTATTTTGAGCGGTCACAATCAGAATTCTACCCTCGGCAGTTTGTCCGATCGCACTCCGGGCAGCTCTTTCTTGGATAAACGCTGGGCTGAACTGCTCTAATCGAGCATCAAGAACGCTTTGCCCATTGCGGAGCAGAAGTGGCCCGCCTCCAATCAGGTTGGGCAACGCAGCGAGATCAGTAGGGTTAAAGACGCTTTCGAGTTGAACAGAAGTTTTGGGGATAAAAGCGGCAGCAGCCGTTCGATTCGAGCGAAAAACCAACAGGTATCCGCCGACTGGAATTGGAATTGCTGTTCCAACAGTTGCTGCGTTTTGTTGAATACTAATTTGATTATTTTGGACGGGAATAAGAATCTCATTCTCGGTCAGCGTCGCATAGGTGCTTCCCCAGTCACTGGTATATCTCGCAATTCCCGCTTGAATAAATGCAGAATTTAAAGTCGTCAAAGGAAAGCGCTGTCCAGAACCAAAAATAAGGGTTTCCCGAAGCGTTAGGCGATCGAATTTCCAGTTGCCAGCTTCATCCCAACCCACTACACCCCGACCTAGAATTGCTCCCGAAGCAAACTGATTATTCAGCTTGATTGCTCCTAGAGGAAGCTGATTGATGCGATTAAAGTAACCGCCATTGATTGCAGCGGTTGCTGAAGATTGTTGGGCAGTTTGAAAGAGCGGCAAAGTTCCAACTAAGGTTGTTGAATTAGGAAGAATCGGGCGAATGCTAAGTCCGGGTTGGCGGGGATTAAGTTCAAGCCAGACGATCGGAAATTGTCCTGATCGCACTGTTAAATTTTTCTGTCGCCACAGTAGCCCATTTGCCCACAAAACGTCTTTGTTGCTAAGGAAGTTTGAGCCGACATCAATCACAATCTGATTCGGACTGGATGCAGTCGTAATTTGAGAACGCAGCCCGATCGGAATTCCAATTCTGATAACGGTACGGTTTCCGGCAGATTCAACTTTTAGCGATCGGATTCGGCTAGCTGGATTCGGCTTAAATTTTTGCAGTTGAGGCTGATCCGCTTGAGCCTCTAAGGTTAAAACAAGTTCATTTTGCTGTGGATCAGTTTGCCAAGCAGCAGGACGATCGAGCGTGAGGCTAATCCGATCGCCATTGGTTGAAAACGGTGCTTGCTCAATTCCGATTAGATTCGCGATCGCAGTTGAGATCTGTAATGTGTTACCGCTGATCTGAGTCTGCCAACCGTTTTTCTGGGCGAATTCAGTAATATCAAGATACCGAACTGGCGGAGCTAATCGAGTGGAAAAGACAGCCTGAGAAAACCATTGAATCGGCTGACGATTGGCATCTGCTGTACTGAGTAGCTCAGCCCCAAATCGTTGGGTGACAATTACATCACTTAAGCCGATTCGGGTTATTCCGTCTAATTGCCATTGGCTCCAGTTTCCATTAAAGGCTTGCCCATTTAGAACAATTTGAGTTCCTTGAGCAAGTAGGGGTGGGGTGCGAGAGGAAGTTAGCGGGGTAAAACTAAGGGGTGCCGTTTTACGAGGCAATGCTTGTTTCGTTGAGCTGAAATCGAGTGCTGCAGGCGCATCTGCTAGAGCGGGAAGTGTAATTGTGTCTGCCAGAGACATCGCAAGCGCTGCAAGAAAATAGAAGCTAGACCTAACAATAGTCATCTGACACAATTCCACGGGGCAAAGATAAAAGAATGCGATCGCCGCAGGTCATTTTACTGTATTGACCTCAATTGCGATTCGGGTTTGTAGAACAATACGAGAAGTATCAAGAAATCCTAACTTCTTTTCGATGTCTCGATATTATCAAGACCTGTTGCGGAACGGTTCAAATTAAGTATCGCTAGACAATTAGCCTGGTGTTCAGATTGTGATCGAAGATTGGGCGGAGATTCGGTAGCGGCATTCCGCAGTTTTACAGGCATTGTCAGAGTGCAAAATTTTCTATACTATTCTTATCCCAGGCTTTGTAAAAATTCAGCTAAGCTAGATATCCCTAATTACACACTGAGACTTGCGCGTTGAGTACATCAGTATCAAACAAGGGAATCTAAAACCCTGCTGAGCACAGAATGAGCGAAACGGCAAATCGTTTTCTAGATTTGAATTTCGCCACAGAGTTAGCGGTTTTGTCTTCGGGCATTTCTTACGATTATGGAACCGCTTAACGAGCAAAGTTTTCTTGATTGTTGAATCATCGCTATTTCTTCATAAATTCTTCAAACTTCCTAGCGCTAACCTTTTCTTAGCCCAGTTTGTCTCCGCTCAACCCTAATCCCCTTGAAATGAATCGAATGAATCCTTCCATGAGTCAAGCTAGTGTTCCGTCAGAGTGTCAAAACCCATCGATCGCTAATGGATATGCAGGTCAGCGTTGGCTAGTTGAAGAACGCGATGCTTGTGGTGTCGGCTTTATTGCAGATCAAAAAGGTCGGGATAGCCACGATCTGATGGCAAAAGCACTGAACGCCTTAGCTTGCTTGGAGCATCGGGGCGGGTGCAGCGCTGATCAAGACTCCGGTGACGGTGCAGGCTTGATGGCTGCAATTCCCTGGGAAATTCTAAATCAATGGGCAAGAGAGCATAGGCTCACCCTTCAACCCAATCAAGTCGGTGTGGGGATGGTGTTTTTGCCGCAAGATGGTGCGATCGCGGCTGCCGTCAAAGAAATCGCTGAGAAGATTATTGCTGAGGAAGGATTAACCCTACTAGGCTGGCGGGTTGTTCCGGTTAAACCCGAAATTCTCGGAATTCAAGCGCGGGAAAATCAGCCCCAGATCGAGCAATTGTTAGTGAAATCTGACACCTTGAGCGGAGAAGAGCTAGAGCGCAAACTGTATCTGACTCGTAAGCAGATTCACCGCATTCTAGCTGAGAAGGCACAGCCAGGATTCGATGAACTCTACGTCTGCTCGTTTTCAACGCGCACGATCGTTTACAAAGGTATGGTGCGATCGGCGGTTTTAGGTGAGTTTTATCAGGATCTACAAAACCCTAGCTATAAGAGTGCATTTGCGCTGTATCACCGTCGTTTCAGTACGAATACGATGCCGAAGTGGCCTCTGGCGCAGCCGATGCGCTTACTGGGGCATAACGGTGAAATTAATACGCTGCTTGGTAACGTCAACTGGATGCGGGCGCGAGAAGCCGATTTAGCGCACGAATTTTGGGGCGACCGCGTGGGTGCGCTGAAACCGACTGTGAACTCCAATAATAGTGATTCCGCTAATTTAGACAACGTGATGGAACTGCTCGTTCGTTCTGGACGTAGCCCAGTTGAAGCGTTGATGATGATGGTTCCAGAGGCGTACAAAAATCAGCCGGAATTGAACGAGTATTCTGAAATTGTTGATTTCTACGAGTATCACAGTGGCATTCAGGAAGCTTGGGATGGTCCTGCACTATTAGCGTTCTGCGATGGGAAAATCGTGGGAGCAACGCTCGATCGCAACGGTTTAAGACCCGCTCGCTATACGATTACTCGCGATGGATATCTGGTTGTGGCATCTGAGGCAGGTGTAGTTGAGATTCCAGAATCTGAAGTGATTGAGAAAGGGCGGTTAGGCCCTGGTCAAGTGATTGCATTTGATCTTGAATCTCATGAAGTGCTAAAGAACTGGGATATCAAGCAGCGCGTAGCAAACCTCCGCTCCTACGGAGAATGGTTAAAGAACCGGAAAACGCTGCAATCCCAGGAGTTTCTAGAAGTAGCGCAAATGGAGCCGCAGGCGCTTCTGACTCATCAGACCGCTTTTGGTTACACCTTAGAAGATGTCGAAATGGTCATTCAAGACATGGCGGCACAAGGTAAAGAGCCGACTTTCTGTATGGGTGATGATATTCCGTTAGCGGTGCTGTCTGAGCGTCCTCACCTGCTGTACGACTACTTTAAGCAGCGCTTTGCTCAGGTAACAAATCCGCCGATCGACCCGCTGCGCGAAAAACTCGTCATGTCCTTGACGATGCAGCTTGGAGAACGCGGTAATCTCCTTGAGACGAAGCCTGAAGGTGCAAATCTATTTGTTCTAGAATCGCCAGTTCTGAGTGAACCGGAGCTTGATCAAGTTCGTCGATCGGGCTTAGAAACCGCAAATCTTTCAACTTTGTTTGAAATTGCCGCAGGCCCCGAAGGGCTGAAAGCTGCGGTCAAGCAACTGTGTGAACAAGCGGCGGAAGCGGTGCGATCGGGTAAAAAGATTTTGGTGTTGAGCGATCGCTTGGATCAATCTGGCAATATCACCCGATTAAGCGCAGACCAAAGCTACATCCCACCCATGTTGGCAGTGGGAGCGGTTCACCATCATTTGATCCGTCAAGGCTTGCGGATGAAAGCATCGCTGATCGTAGATACCGCTCAAGCTTGGAGTACGCATCACTTTGCTTGCTTGATTGGTTACGGCGCGAGTGCCGTTTGCCCCTACCTGGCATTGGAAACGGTGCGCCAATGGTGGTCAGATTCCAAAACTCAAGGCTTGATGGAGCGCGGCAAGATCAAAGCTGCAAGCTTAACTCAAGTGCAAGCGAACTATCGCAAAGCGATCGAAGACGGTTTGCTCAAAATCCTCTCGAAGATGGGCATTTCCTTGCTGTCGAGCTATCAAGCTGCACAGATCTTTGAAGCGATCGGCATTGGTGGCGATCTGTTGAATTTAGGCTTCTTCGGTACAGCCTCGCGATTGGGTGGACTAACGATCGCAGAACTGGCTCAAGAAATTCTGTCGTTCCACAGTCGTGCTTTCCCAGAGTTGACCACGAAAAAGCTAGAGAACTTCGGCTTCGTGCAATATCGCCCGGGTGGTGAGTATCACATGAACAGCCCGGAACTGGCTAAACATCTGCATCAAGCGGTCAGAACGAACAGTTTTGATCACTACGATCTGTACCAACAGCATTTGGCAAATCGTCCGATCACTGCTTTGCGTGATTTGCTTGACTTCAACAGCGATCGCGAATCCATCTCGATCAATGAAGTTGAACCCGCAACCGAAATTGTGAAACGCTTCTGTACAGGTGGAATGTCGCTCGGTGCATTGTCGCGAGAAGCGCATGAAGTCTTGGCGATCGCGATGAACCGCTTGGGGGGTCGATCGAACTCTGGCGAAGGTGGAGAAGATCCGATTCGGTATAAAGTGCTGAATGAAGTTGAAGACGGCACATCCCCGCTCTTGCCGCACCTCAAAGGACTAAAAGCCGGCGATACTGCTAACTCCGCAATCAAGCAGGTTGCGTCTGGTCGCTTTGGTGTTACGCCTGAGTATTTGATGAGCGCAAAGCAAATCGAAATCAAGATGGCTCAGGGTGCGAAGCCCGGTGAAGGCGGACAATTGCCGGGGCCGAAGGTAAGTCCTTACATTGCGTTACTGCGTCGATCGAAGCCCGGAGTCACCCTAATTTCTCCGCCGCCGCACCATGACATTTACTCGATCGAAGATTTGGCTCAACTGATCTTCGACCTGCACCAAATCAATCCTGTGGCTCAAGTCTCAGTCAAATTAGTGGCAGAAGTTGGAATCGGCACGATCGCGGCAGGAGTCGCCAAAGCGAACGCAGATATTATCCAAATCTCTGGTCACGATGGCGGTACAGGTGCTTCACCGTTAAGCTCAATCAAGCACGCGGGTAGTCCCTGGGAACTAGGATTAACCGAAGTTCATCGCGTTTTGATGCAGAACCAACTGCGCGATCGCGTCATCCTCCGAGTTGATGGTGGCATCAAGGCTGGATGGGATATCGTCATGGCAGCACTGATGGGTGGTGAAGAGTTCGGATTTGGCTCGATCGCGATGATTGCAGAAGGCTGCATCATGGCGCGAATTTGCCACACGAACAATTGCCCGGTCGGAGTCGCAAGCCAGAAAGAAGAACTTCGTAAGCGTTTCCCTGGTACACCAGAGCACGTGGTTAATTTCTTTCTGTTCGTGGCGGAAGAAGTCCGATCACTCTTAGCTCGTCTGGGCTACAAATCCCTGAATGAGATTATTGGACGTGCGGATCTTCTGAAGATGCGCGAGGGGGTCAGCCTGACCAAAACTCAAATGCTGAATCTCGATTGTTTGACTCAGCTACCGGACACTCGCAGCGATCGCACTTGGCTCAATCATGAAACTGTTCATAGCAATGGCGCTGTTCTAGATGATCAAATTCTGAGTGCTGCTGATATTCAAGCGGCGATTCAAAATCAAGGCGACGTTACGAAAGCAGTTGATGTCATCAACACTGATCGGACAGTTGGAACTCGGATTGCGGGTGTGATCGCGAAACAGTACGGTAACTCCGGTTTCAGTGGTCAAATTACTTTGAACTTTACCGGAAGTGTTGGTCAAAGCTTTGGAGCGTTCAACCTCCCTTGTATGATGCTGAACTTGGTCGGTGAAGCGAACGATTACGTGGGTAAAGGAATGCACGGAGGAACGATCGCGATCAAGCCCTCATCTGAAGCAACTTATGATCCGTCTCAAAACGTGATTATCGGTAACACTTGTCTCTATGGCGCAACGGGTGGACGACTGTTTGCCAATGGGCAAGCTGGAGAGCGGTTTGCTGTCCGAAATTCGATGGCTGAAGCGGTTGTCGAAGGCGTTGGCGACCACTGCTGCGAATACATGACGGGTGGCGTTGTTGTCGTTCTCGGTCGTGCAGGTCGTAACGTAGGTGCAGGGATGACAGGCGGATTGGCTTACTTCTTGGATGAGGATGGTAGCTTCCAAGCGAAAGTGAATCCTGAGATCGTTAAAACTCAGCGAATTGCCGCACCTGCTGGCGAACGGCAGCTTAAAGAACTACTTGAGGCGCACGTTGAGCATACGGGTAGTCCGAAAGCGAAGGCGATTCTGGAAAACTGGTCGGAGTTCTTACCGAAGTTCTGGCAAGTGGTTCCGCCGTCGGAGAAGGATACGCCTGAAGCGAATCCTGATGTAGAAAGGGTTGCAGCTTCGGTTTAGGTCAATTTGGTTTGAGAAAAGAGGAGCGATCGCACAAACGATGCGATCGCTCCTCTTTTATGTCTCACTAAAATCAATACCTTCGTAAAGTTCTGCAATTTGAATTTCAATCCCAATTGTTCTGAGCATTAAAGCTACTGCTGGATCATCAAATTCCGAGAATAGCCATTGATTCGCAGCCGTCTTTACATGATGCTCGACATGAATTCGGTACTGGTCGATCAATAGATATTCTTGAAAATTAAGCATTGTCCGATAAGCAACGAATTTTTCACCTCGCGCTGCTTCGCAGATACCGCAAGGGTCGTAGTTCTGAGTCGATTTCGATAAGACCTCAGCAATAAAACAAGGATTGATCACGGTATCAGTTCGCCCGACTTGAAGCTCGATCGGTTTTGGTACAACCATGACATCGGGATAAGTGTAAAGGCTAACGCCTGGAACCCACAGACGCTGATCGGTGTAAAACGTCCGATAGTTTTTCCCCTTTAAAGCAGTCTTGAGTAAAACATAGAGGTTTCCGGCAATGTCGTTGTGATTTGGTGTGCCGCCAGTCATTAAGACAATCTCCCCGTTGCGGTACTCGCTCCGGGTTTCGGAGACAAGCTCTATCTCTAAATACTCTTGAGTGCTGTAGTGCTTTTTCTCGGCTTGAGCAACCATGTCTGCCTCACCTCAAGATGTTCAAGGTTTTGCTTGATTTTAGTTGAGAAGACGATCGACCGTTCGCGTTGTCGAACCTCTTGACTGAAAGACTCGTTCTTTTTCGCAATCGTACAGGGCAAGAATAATGCTTGTATCTGACAAACATCTACTACTTATTCATATCAATCTGTTCGCTGTCTTGCTCGATCGCTTCCTGCATCAATGCAATATCATCCAGTGCGATCGCGCCTTCAAAGCGCAGCAGTCGAGAACCTGGAACGCCTCGAATCGTTGAATGATTGAGAGTTTTGACAAATTCTAAAACTTGCTTCTAGGAGCTTTTTGGCATTCTGCGTAATAGAAGAATCTTTCTCTAATATCCCCCATGGATACTAGTTTTTGACAATGAACAGGAAGGCTCGCCGGACGTATTTTCTAAATCTCACAAAATCAGAAAATAGCCTTTAGCTGAATTGATTATTGAGCAAATTAACTTCAACGAGCATGGCAGGAATCGAACCTGCGACACCCAGAACCGGAATCTGGTGCTCTATCCCCTGAGCTACATGCCCACTCGTTACTCTGTGAGTATAGCAAGAATCGCGCCGATCGCACTATTCTTGCCGTTGCAATCTGTGACGATCGCAACGGCAAACCCTCAAAATCCTAAGAAGCGACCTTTGCTGTAGCGCGTTGGCGCGTCGGAGTTGCTTTCACCGCAGCAGGTTCAGGATTCTGCATCAAGAACACCAGCAGCGGATTGCTTTGAAGCTCACGCCGCAGCAAGCGATGAATTTCGCGCTCAATCTGAACTTGTAAGCCCGTCCAATCGATTTCGACTCGACCATCGAACGTGCTGTAGAACTCATTCCAACGATCGTTTAACACCGCCTCGATCGCTTCTTGAATTCTGCCTCGCAACTGTTCCGGATTCATCGAAGTCACGACGCCGCGCAGATGCACATCCGGCTTTGCAAATAATCGACCTTCGTTCGTGATCGTCGCCGCCACCGTGACAACTCCATCACCTGCTAACTGCTGACGCTCTTTCAGAACCCGATCGTCCACCATGCCCGATCGCGACGTATCAACCAGTTCAATTCCTGCCTTGACTTTACCAGCCTTGCTGATCGAATCCTTGGTCAGTTCAACGACATCACCGTTATCGATAATCACCATGTTCTCAGCCGGAACGCCAGTGCTTTGAGCCGTTTGAGAGTGCTTAATCAGCATCCGATGCTCACCGTGAACAGGTAGGAAGAACTTCGGACGAGTCAGCGCTAACATCAATTTCTGATCTTCTTGGCAGCCGTGACCGGAAACGTGAATGCCTTGATCCTTGCCGTAAACGACTTTTGCGCCGTTCATCATTAGTTTATCGATCGTATTCACGACCGCGATCGTATTTCCAGGAATCGGGTTAGCAGAAAATACAACCGTATCACCTTCTCGAATCTTCACTTGACGGTGTTCGCCGTTCGCAATCCGCGTCATTGCTGACATTGGTTCACCTTGCGATCCGGTTGTCAGAATCAAGACATCCTTATCCGGCATCTTCTGAGTAACGTGCAGGGGTTGAAGAATGTCGTCGCGACATTTAACGTAGCCAAGAGTGCGAGCGTGGGCGATTACGTTCAGCATCGATCGACCCAATACCGATACGACGCGACCATGCTTTTCTGCCAATTCCAGAATCATGTTGATTCGGTGAACCGATGAGGCAAAGGTTGTAATCAGCAACCGTCCTTTGGCTTGAGAAAAGACGCGATCGAGATTCGGAAACACCGATCGTTCTGATGGCGTAAAGCCTGGAATCTCAGAGTTAGTCGAATCGCTGATCAAGCAATGAACGCCTTTTTCACCATATTCGGCTAAACGCTGAAGGTCGAACTTCTCGCCATCGACCGGAGTATGGTCAAACTTAAAGTCGCCTGTGTGAATCACAACGCCAACCGGAGTGTGAATCGCAACCGTGAAGCTATCGGCGATCGAGTGCGTGTTGCGAATGAATTCGACGAAGAAATGCGTCCCGATGCGAACGATATCGCGCGGGCGAACCGTTCTCAGCTCAGTGCGATCGGTGACTCCCGCTTCTTCAAGCTTGCCTTCGAGCAGTGCCAGCGCTAAACGCGGGCCGTACATCACTGGAATGTCTAGCTGTTTGAGGTGAAAGGGAATACCCCCGATATGATCTTCGTGTCCGTGCGTGATAATCATGCCTTTGATCTTTTCGCGGTTCTCACGCAGGTAGGTCATATCGGGCAGCACGATATTTACGCCGTGCATTCCGTCTGTAGGAAAGGCGAGCCCTGCATCGAGCAGTACAATTTCATCGCCGTATTCAAAAACGCAAGTATTCTTACCAATCTCATGCAGTCCGCCGAGCGGAATGATTTTGAGCGCGTTTGACGAGTTGTTTTGAGTCATCAGTGTCCTTTCTAGGGTTAAGAGAAAATTGATTGAGAGATTCAGCAGGCAGCAAAATGCTCATCCTGTGATCACTGAAATATTCAGTTGTGCAGAAACTCTAAGCATGTGCCGTTTGCAGCAAGTTCAGTTCCGCCATGACTTGCTTGACTTGAAGCTTCACCTCTTCATCTGGAGAGCACAGGGGTGGGCGGAGTGCGCCAACTTGCCATCCTTGCAGACTTAGTGCGGCTTTGACTGGAATCGGATTCGTCGTAACGAATAAAGCTTTAAACAATGGAAGTAGCTCTAGGTGAATTTGGGTCGCTTTCTGAACTTGACCCTTCTCGAATGCTTGGATCATCTGCTGTAGTCGCGTTCCGACGAGATGGCTCGCAACGCTGACAACTCCTTTTGCACCGATCGCTAACATCGGCAAAGTCAAAGAATCATCTCCAGAATAAATCGCAAATTCAGATGGGGTCATCCGCCGAATTTGGCTGACTTGATCTAGATTGCCACTCGCTTCCTTAATTGCAACAATATTCGGAATTTCTGAGAGTCGAGCGACGGTTTCAGCCTGAAGATTCTGGCTGGTACGACCTGGAACGTTGTATAGCATCAGCGGCAAATCCGAAGATTCTGCGATCGCTCTAAAGTGATGATAGAGTCCCGCTTGCGGCGGTTTGTTGTAATAAGGCACGACCTGCAACGAGCCGTCTAATCCTATTCTAGCGGCTTTTCTCGTCGCTGTAATCGCTTCCGAAGTCGAGTTCGATCCGGTTCCCGCCATTACCTTTGCTCGACCGGAAACGGCACGCTTCACAACTTGAAAGAGTTCAAATTCTTCATCCCAAGAAAGCGTCGGCGATTCTCCAGTCGTACCACAAACGACGATCGTATCTGTACCCGTCTCAATTAAATGAGCCGCTAACTTTTCAGTCACAGCGTAATCGACTGCTCCATCCGCTGTAAATGGCGTGATCATGGCAGTCAAGACAGTTCCAAAATTTACCACACTCTATTTAAACTCCTTTAAGTCACTATCGATTTGTTGCTAAAGCTGGTTTAAGCAAGTTCTTTTCGATTAGAAGTTCTGCAATTTGAATCGCGTTCAAGGCTGCACCCTTGCGAATTTGATCCCCGCACAACCAGAGTTCTAAACCATTCAGATTAGAAATATCTTGGCGAATGCGTCCGACTAAAACCTCATCCTTGCCGCTAGCATCGATCGGCATCGGAAAATAGTTTGCGTTCCAGTCTTCGACAAGCTTGACTCCTGGGGCTTGTCGTAACAGTCCTCTCGCTTTTTCCACGCTAAAAGGAGAGTCAAACTCTAGGTTAATCGCTTCTGAATGTGCCCGTAGAACGGGAACCCGTACACAAGTTGCAGTAATTCTCAGATCTGGTACTCCGAAAATTTTGCGAGTCTCGTTTACCATTTTCAACTCTTCTTCGCAGTACCCAGATTCATCCAGCTTTGAGTTGTGCGGAAACAAGTTGAACGCTAGAGGGTACGGTAGAATTTCGGCTTTCGGGTTTTTGCCTTGCAAAATATCGATCGATTGGTGCTTTACTTCTTCCATTGCCCGCGCACCCGCACCACTCGCGGATTGATAAGTCGCTGCCACGATCCGCTTAATCGGCAGGACTTGATGCAATGGATAGACTGCAACCGACATCAGAATCGTCGTACAGTTCGGGTTGGCAATTACGCCCCGATGGTGTGCTGCTGCCTCTGGATTCACTTCTGGTACAACAAGCGGCACATCTGCATCCATCCGAAAGGCGCTGGAGTTATCAATCATCACAGCCCCAGCCGCAACGATATCTCTAACCCATTGCTTCGAGATTGATCCGCCTGCCGAAGCAAGAACAATATCAACATTGTTAAACGAAGCCTCATTCACGGCTTCGATCGCCAAACTCTCCCCCTGAAACGTCAGCGTTGAACCTGCCGATCTTGGAGAAGCTAACAGCTTCAATTCAGAAACAGGAAAATCACGCTGATCCAACAGTTCTAATAGTTCAGTTCCGACCGCTCCTGTCGCCCCTAAAATCGCTACTCGATAGGATTGACCCAAAATAAATTCCTCCAAACGGGCTGCAAATTAGAAAAGCTTTAATAAGAGTTGATTGACGCGAGACTTAGCAAAAATAATAAAGATGTTCGATCTGTTCTTCAGAGACTAACGTGCTTTGGGCACGAATTCAAGTGGCTGGAATGCTTTTCCGACTGCCAGTATTCCCTAAATTATTGCAGAATTGCGGATCAATTTTATTGGCTCAATCCTTAAGATTCTCTCTAATGAATCGCGCAAGCGCGACTAGAATCGGTTAGTATAGCTTACTGCTTGATAGAAATTCGCATTCTTTGTCACTTACGCCGATGAAAGTTACCCAGGAAAAGCTTCCCGCCAGTCAAATCGGGCTGGAAATTGAAATTACGCCAGAGATGTCTCAGAAAACCTACGATCGCGTGTTGCAGGACTTTACGCGATCGTTGAATGTTCCGGGGTTCCGTAAAGGCAAAGTACCACGCCAAGTCTTGATTCAACGCTTCGGAATGAATCGAATCAAAGCGGCTGTGATCGAAGAACTGGTCGATACCGGGCTAAAAGAAGCGATTAAGCAGGAAAATATCGAGGCGCTAGGAAATTTCCAACTGCGATCGTCGTTTGATGAATTAATTGCTCAATACACACCCGGTCAAGCGCTGACCTTCTCGGCAGCGGTAGATGTCTCTCCGGAGGTGACGCTGAAGCAGTATAGAGATTTCACGCTGCAAGCAGAAGAAGTCAAGCCTGATCCAGAACGAGTCAAATCGGTGATCGAAAACTACCGGACTCAGATGGCGACGCTGGTTCCGATTGAAGATCGCCCCGCTCAGAGGGGAGACGTGAGTGTGCTCGACTTTAAGGGTCGCTTCACGCCTGCTGATGGTGAAGAAGAAATTGAGGTTCCGGGCGGCGAGGCTGCTGATTTTCAGCTTGAACTCGAAGAGGGTCGCTTTATTGCAGGCTTCGTGGATGGAATTATCGGCATGAATGCTGGTGAGACTAAGGAAATTTCGGTAACTTTTCCGGAAGATTATCCCCAAGAGCAGCTTGCTGGGCGACCTGCAACATTCGAGATTACGCTTAAAGAACTGAAGGAAAAAGAACTTCCCGAAGTCGATGATGAATTCGCTAAAGAAGCAAGCGGCGATGAATTTGAGACGATCGCCGAAATGCGCGAATCTCTAGAAAAGCGTTTCACGGAAGAAGCCGAGCAGCAAACCAAAGCCAACAAAGAAGAAGCTGTTCTCAATGAATTGCTGAATCAAGTTGAAGCCGATCTGCCCGAAACCATGATCGAGCGTGAAGTGGAATACATGGTGACGCAAACCGCTATGCAGCTTCAGCAACAAGGCATCGATATCAAGCGCTTGTTGAACAAAGACACGATTCCGATGCTGAAAGAGCGCTCCCGACCCGATGCGATCGGGCGAATTAAGCGCACGCTCGCCCTGGGCGAAGTCGCCAAGAAAGAATCGCTCAAAGTCGAAGAAGACGAACTCAACAACAAGGTTCAAGAACTGCTGAGCGAATTTGAAGGACGCGACATCGACGTAGATCGCCTCAAGAGTGCGGTTGAAGAAGACTTGCTGAAAGAGAAAATTATGGATTGGTTGACGACCAACTCGACGATCGAACTCGTTCCCGAAGGCACGCTTAAAAAAGAGGAGCCAGAAGTAGGCGAACTCGATGATGACAGCGAAGCTGAAGCGGTTGAGGTCGAAGTCGTAGAGTAGGGATAACCGTCGAATCTTTAAGCATTCGGATGTCTGCCGGATAACTTAGCGTTTGTTGGCTAGAATTAGACTTGTGGAACGTAGCCGTATGCCTCATGTATAACTCCCAATCTCACGACTACATTATTCAAAACCTCAGTACGCTTGATGTCGTGTCTCAGGCTGCTCCAACTAACGTCGTTCCGATGGTGGTTGAGCAGTCTGGACGTGGCGAACGGGCGTTCGATATCTACTCGCGTCTCTTGCGCGAACGCATTATCTTTCTCGGCAGCGCGATCGATGACACGGTTGCCGATTCTCTAGTCGCGCAACTGCTCTTCCTCGAAGCCGAAGACCCTGAAAAAGACATCCAAATCTATATCAATTCTCCGGGCGGCTCGGTCACAGCAGGAATGGCGATCTATGACACGATGCAGCAAGTTAGCTGTGATGTGGTCACGATTTGTTTTGGACTGGCTGCTAGTATGGGAGCGTTCCTTCTTTCTGGTGGAACTCCTGGAAAGCGGATGTCTTTGCCGAGTTCTCGGATTATGATTCACCAGCCTTTAGGAGGTGCCCAAGGGCAAGCAGTGGACATCGAGATCCAAGCGAAAGAAATCCTTTATCATAAGCGCAAGCTGAATGAGCTACTCGCTCAACACACCGGACAGCCGCTCGATCGCATCGAAGCAGACACAGAGCGCGATTTCTTTATGTCTGCCGAAGAAGCCAAAGCTTATGGCTTGATCGACCAAGTGATTACTCGGCAGAATCTTCCCAAAGCTAACGAACCTGTCGCCGCAGCAAGATAAGAGGCAGCTATGTCAAAGTACGACTCCCATCTGAAATGTTCTTTTTGTGGCAAGTCTCAAGAACAAGTCCGCAAACTGATCGCAGGCCCTGGTGTGTATATCTGCGATGAGTGTGTGGATTTGTGCAACGAGATTTTGGATGAGGAGTTGTTTGACTCCAGCGCTGCCCCGCAACCCGTTCCGCGCCGAGAGCAAGCCCCGGAGAAACGTCGATCACGCTCTGCCAATATTTCTCTAAATCAGTTGCCTAAACCGCGTGAGATTAAGAAATATTTGGATGAGCATGTAATCGGTCAAGACGAGGCAAAGAAAGTCCTCTCGGTTGCGGTTTACAATCACTACAAACGCTTGAGCTTCCTTCAAGCAAAGAGCAACGGCAAATCCTCTCCGGATGATACGGTCGAGCTTCAGAAGTCAAACATCCTTCTGATTGGGCCGACTGGATGCGGTAAAACGCTTCTGGCTCAGACTCTTGCTGAAATTCTGGATGTCCCGTTTGCTGTGGCAGATGCAACCACGTTAACCGAAGCAGGTTATGTGGGCGAAGATGTCGAAAACATTCTTCTTCGGTTACTTCAAGTTGCAGATCTTGATGTGGAAGAGGCGCAGCGCGGAATTATCTATATTGATGAGATCGATAAGATTGCCCGGAAAAGCGAGAACCCCTCAATTACTCGTGATGTTTCGGGTGAAGGCGTTCAACAAGCTCTTTTGAAGATGTTAGAAGGTACGATCGCAAATGTGCCTCCCCAGGGTGGGCGAAAGCACCCCTACCAAGACTGCATTCAAATTGACACCAGCAATATTCTATTTATCTGCGGCGGTGCGTTTGTGGGACTCGATAAAGCAGTTGAGCAGCGCATGGGTAAGCGGGCAATGGGCTTTGTTCAATCCGGCGAACAATCCAAAGAGAAGCGTACTGCGGATGTCCTGCAACATTTAGAACCCGATGATCTCGTAAAATTTGGTTTAATTCCTGAATTCATTGGACGAATTCCAGTAATGGCAGTGGTTGATCCGCTCGATGAAGACGCGCTGGCTGAAATCTTAACTGAGCCAAAGAATGCGCTGGTCAAGCAGTTCCAGAAACTGTTGAAGATGGACAACGTGCAGCTTGAATTTAAGCCTGATGCGGTGAGAGCGATCGCACAAGAAGCGTATCGTCGTAAAACCGGAGCGCGTGCCCTTCGCAGCATTGTCGAAGAAATGATGCTCGATATTATGTATGAGTTGCCCTCACGCAAAGATGTGACTCGGTGTACAATCACTCGCGAAATGGTTGAGAAGCGATCGACGGCTGAACTGCTCCTACATCCTTCCTCAATTCCAAAACCGGAATCAGCATAAAGCTTGAGTGGCAGATTAAAAACGGGATGATACCCTAAACGTTAGAAACGTTTCAATCTGCTTAGCATGGCTTACATTTTAGTCAATGGCTTTAATCACTATTACGAATGGCTTACTGAATCGGAAGACAATCAACCGAGCGGTAAGCCTGTTTTAGTTTTTATTCATGGTTGGGGTGGGTCTGCAAAATATTGGGAAAGTACAGCCCGATCCCTCTCGCACCATTTCGATTGTCTGTTATACGATATGCGTGGTTTTGGGCGATCGAGAATGGATGCCGCGCCCGAATCGACCTATCACCTAGATGATTATGTGAGAGATTTAGCAGGGCTGCTTGTCGCTCTAAGGCTTCAAAAAGTTTGTCTCAACGCTCATTCAACCGGCTCTTCGATCGCGGTTCTATTCCTGAATCGCTACGCAGAATTGGTCGATCGTGCGGTTCTTACTTGTAGCGGTATCTTTGAATATCAGGAAAGAGCATTCAAAGCCTTCCATAAGTTCGGTGGATATGTGGTGAAATTCCGCTTACCCTGGCTCTATGGCTTACCGTTTACCGATCGTTTATTTATGCAGCGATTTTTGCATCAATCGGTGCCACGCGACATGAGCCGCGCTTTTCTGGCTGACTTTCTGTTAGCAGATGAAGCCGCCGCACTTGGAACGATGTTTTCTGCGGTGAGCCAAGAAGCATCAGAAACAATGCCTGCAGAGTTTGCCCGAATCTTAGTTCCAACGCTATTAATTTCAGGCGAATACGACAAAATTATTCCTGCCGAAATGGGAGAAAAAGCGGCAGCACTGAGCGATCAAGTTCAGCATATAACGATTCCTAACACGGCTCATTTTCCAATGCTTGAAGACCCCAAGACATATCTTCAGTACGTGACAGAATTTTTAGGGGCTGCAAGTCCAGCAGTTCTGTAGCGTTGAACAGCAGGTTGCAATCGTTCAGGAAGCCAGCGATCGTACTGTGCGTAGATTGGCAATCGTTGGACTAGATTGAATCCATGTGATTCAAGTAATACCGCTAAGTCTGCCGCTTTTGGATGGGGATAATCTGGATTCACTTCATCGTGTGGGCTAATTCCGCCTAAATCTTCTGCACCTGCCTCTAGACAAGCAAGGAGATCGTGTTGAATAAGATTTGGGGGGATCTGGATTGCGATCGATTCTGCCAGGATCTTACGCGCAGTCTTGATTAATTCGATTAATTGCCCTGGCTGAAAAGCTGTTTGAGAAAGGCTTTCTTTCTGACCGGGGCTGTAAGGCTGCAAGATGACTTCCTGAATATGACCAAAGCGATCGTGAATTCGAGCAATCTCCTCTAGCGTGTCAATACGATCGCGCTCGTTTTCCCCAAGTCCTAGCAGCAATCCTGTTGTAAAAGGAATCTTTAATTCTCCTGCCCAGGCTAATTGCTGCGATCGCAAGGCTGGAACTTTACTGGGTGCATGCCGATGAACGGTTTCCAATAAGGTTGGTGTCATTTGCTCCAGCATTAACCCCATTGACACATTCACTGTTCTTAGCCTGGACATCTCATCAAAGGTGAGAATTCCCGCATTTGTATGGGGTAAAAACCCCATCGAGAGCGCTAGCTCACAAAGCGCAAAGATTCGATCAAACCAGGCAGACCGAACCGGGTGCTGAGGATGAACCTCGCCACTCAGAATCAGGATTTCAATAACGTTTTGAGACTGAAGGCGCTCTAAAGTTTTTTCTGCTTGAGATAGGCTTAACCACTCGTCTTGCCCTGGTTCCGCCCGAAAGTTGCAATACGTACAGCGATTGAAGCATTCATAGGTTGGAACAATTGTATAAGCCGGACTGTAAGTAATCGATCTCATTCCTACACAAAGATTAGATTCTCTATCTGGGATAACAGATCTGCTGTTTGCTGGCTATCCTTCTGGCGCTTACTCGTTCATCTGCCACTCTAGAACTAATAAACGCTTCTTAAAGATGAATACGAGATTAGCGCTGGCACTTCTAAGAATCCGCACTGGTTCTCGTTTCTGGAGACAAGACCCGCAAACACGAAATCGCTGATCTCAGGGAGTGAAGAAATTGTTACATTGGGTGCGCGAAAACTTAATTCTCCTCTTTACAAAACGAAATAAATCTCTTAATCTAGATTCATAGATTGATTCGTCAATCTAATCTTTGAGTAAACCAATTAGCACTCATACAAAATCATGACAACGACCTTACAGAGACGCGAAAGCGCCAACCTGTGGGCGCAGTTCTGCAACTGGGTGACCTCGACCGACAACCGCCTCTACGTAGGCTGGTTTGGCGTGTTGATGA
>NZ_JAMPLL010000021.1:0-74796 GCF_039962495.1 Leptolyngbya sp. AS-A5
ACTCTTCAACGCTTTCCTGGATTTCTAACTTGTAAACCCCTGCCATCGCGAAGTACAGAATCCAACTCTTGAGTTATACCATCTGTAGTCTAGTTTTGAAGAATTGGTATTAGCCGTGCTCTAAATTCGCAGCGCGGTGAAGTTCGGGAAATACAATCGCTCCAACGATCAGATGATTTGCGTGGCGCTGAAGTTCCGCTTCGAGCGTACTGTAGACCAAATATAAATTTGCAAGCAATTTGCGGAAGGGTTCCCGCTCGACAATGCCTTTTAAGAAGCATTTCATGTAAGCGGTGTTTTCGGCTGCGGTATGGGATTGCACTGTCCCTTCTCGGAGTTGTTTCGCTAGATCTTGAGCCACTTCAAACTCCTCTCTGTTATCAAAGAAACGCTAAGTACCGACAGAGATTGTCCTGATGATGGTGGGAAGCTTAGACATCTTCTGGATAGAGATTGCCGTACTGGTTCAGTTCATCCACGTTTAGCAGGTTTTTCAAGCCCTGTTGACGCGATCGCAACAACTGCTGGCTCAAATTCGCAATTTCACCCTCTGGTAAATCTGCTTGTGCTAACTCATCAAACAATTGATGATAGGCTTCCCGAAGCTTATGGGTGAACTTGAAGCGAAGTTGCTGTGCTTTAAGCCGCTTTTGAGCTAATGCAGATTCTGGTGCATTGTTCGCCCAATCTTGGGGTTTTAGGAAAACTTCGGTGAGTTCGGCATCTTGTAGAGTGATGCGCTGAAAGCTGCGGTCTCCAGTCGCGTAGTGTTTGAGTAGATCACTAAATTGCATCGCCTTCACTATGCCTCGATCGTGGTTTGCTTTTCATCTTAGATAGTTAGCGTCATCATTAATTCCGCCACAGATATGATATTCTCGACGGGTTTCACATTCCCGCTAGAAAAGACTAAACCCTGTTCTACATCTCCCTGAGATGCTTTGGAGAGTGCTTGAAGCAGACAGTAAGTTTTACCTGTATCGCGACAGAGACAATGGCTCAGACAGTTTGCGATACAGCGCCGTTCCAGCGTAGGAGCGTTAATCGTTGCTTGTTTTGCAAACGCATTGTGTAGTGCTCGACCTGGCTTTCCAGCCGGACTAGGAACCGTTACACGTTTTGGGGATGTGCCTGGAGATAAAATTCTTTGTAGCGTCGATCGGCATCACATTCCTCTGTTGTAATGAAGCGTGTTCCGATTTGAACCCCATTTGCACCCAATGCGATCGCGCGATCGATGTCTTCTCGATCCCAAATGCCTCCCGAAACAATGAGCGGAATCTCAAGCCCTACCTCAGTTAGATAACTTCGTAGCTCGGTGATCACCGTCTGAATGGTTTCGGTATTACTTGCCTCGCATTGACTCGCGAAATGTCCACCAATCTGTTTGCAGTTTTCCACAATCAAAGCATCGGGAGAGCGATCGTAGCATTCTGACCAGGTTTCACAGATTGTTTTTGCAGCTTGCACATCCCTACGATTGGGATTAGTGCAACATTGAGATAGTCTACGGTCGCTTCCGGTAACTGCAAGGGTAGACCTGCACCTGTTACGATCGCATCAGCTCCGTGTGCTGCTGCGGTTTGGGCTAAAGCAAGATAATCTCTTGTTACTACTAAGATATTGACACCGATGATTCCATCAGGGCTAATCATTCGTGCCTTCTGCAATTCCTCGATCAGTGCCGATCGATTCGCTGCAAAAAAGCTGCTGCTTTTACGGGGATCAAACTGAGCAGAGGCAAGTCCGATGCCCAAAGAAGAAATCAGCCCAATACCGCCAGCATTCGCAACCGCTCCAGCCAGGTTTGCACCTGAGACTCGTACTGCCATTGCACCCTGAATAATGGGATGTCGAGCAATATGCTGACCAATTCGCCGGGCAGGAAGAATACGGTTCATCTTAGAATTACTCATAGTTTATCGAAACAGCCAAAATTTAATCGAAGCATAGAATGCAGAGTTTTACTTCTTTACTTTATAGCCGTTCAGCTATTAAGCCGATTAGTGAAGAATTGACTACTGATTCCAGCGATCGAGCAGAATTAATTTTCAAGTTTATGTTCTGTAAGCCTCCTAGAACACGGAGGTTTTGTTGCGTAAAGCCTTTAAACTGGCTGCTTGTTGTTGCGCTCGTTCAGCCACGCGATCGCAAGCTAACTCACAGAATTCAAAAATCATTGGGTCGGCAATTTCGTAGTAGGCGCTCGTTCCCTTTGCTTCACGCGAGAGTATGCCAGCTTGGTATAAAACCTTTAGGTGCTTAGACAAATTTGCTTGTCCTAATCCCGTTGCCTCTGAAATTTCCATGACATTCTTTGCCCCCGATTTCAGGCAAGTCAGAATCTGGAGCCGACTCATTTCTGACAGCACCTTGAAATAGTCAGCGACTGCTGCAAGAATCGCTGGATCAACCTTTGAGGGTTTCGCTTTGGGCATAGGGAAACTTGGTAATCAGAGTGAGTTTGATTATATAACTAATTAAGATTATAGCTACACGTTAAGCACTCAGGAAATTACGATCGAGCAGGGAGTCTATATCTCACACTTCTAGAGAATCTAGCGCTCTTGGGAGTTTGATTCACTTGCTTTTCCGCGCCAGTTTAAGCTGTTTTGATTGAGTTGCTGTAAGTATGAGTCAGGCTGAGCGATGATGCTGTTTGCTAGTGCGATCGCGCTTTCTAACTGGGCTTCGGTTAATTGCTGATAGGCAGGAATGCGCTTACGTTCTAAGACTTCATACCAGCAGCGATCGAATAGATTATCCAGAATAATGCGCTGAAAGCAATGATTGTAGCGAACGGGGAAATGGCGCGATCGGGCTAAGTCTGGCAAAACGTGATTTGTTAGTTCAAGGTACTGATTGCGGAGTTGCGTCAGGCGATTCATGAGGTGCAGGGGTAGAGGGAAGGGGATATTCAGTCTGTCGATGTTCGGTTCTCCACTGTTCTGCTTCGGCGCGAATTAGCTGAAGCTCCTCGGCTGAAATGCGCTCTAAGTTGCGATAGATCTGTGTCATGCGTGGATTGTGCTTAAGCTTGTCGTAATGTCGGGCAAGAAAGTCCCAATACATAAAGTTAAACGGGCAAGCCGTCTCCCCAGTGCGACTGCGGGGATTGTAGGTACAGTGTTTGCAATAATCGCTCATGGTATTGATGTAATTTGCTGAAGCGGCATAAGGCTTTGATGCCATCATGCCACCATCTGCATACTGCCCCATGCCAATCACATTCGCTTGCATCACCCAGTCATACCCATCAATAAAGGCAGTATGAAACCAGTCCTGCAATTCTTGCGGAGAGATCCCTGCAATCAATGCAAAGTTATTCAGAACCATCAATCGTTGAATGTGGTGGGCATATCCCGTCGCTTTGACTTGAGTGAGAACATGGTGCAAGCAGTTCATCTTGGTGTCGCCTGTCCAGTAAAAGTCTGGAAGCGGTTGCGTGTGATTAAACCAATTGCGATCGGGATAGTCTTCGCCCATGTAGACATAGATACCGTGCATATATTCACGCCAGCCGATGATTTGTCTGACAAAGCCTTCAGCGCTATTGAGTTCCCAGGTATCCCGATTAGCGTAATAAGCCTGCTCTGCGGCTTGTACCACTTCTAAAGGGTGCAATAGTCCAATGTTCAGATAAGGCGATAACATTGCGTGCCATAGGGTCTGTTCACCCGTGACCATTGCATCCTGATAAGGGCCAAAGTTAGACAGTCGAGTTTTAATAAAAAAGTCTAGTACCTGTAATGCTTGTGTACGGGTGACTCCCCATTGAAAGGGTTCAATCTGCCAATAGGCTTGACTATCTTTAAGATTTGGGGACTGCTTTATCCAGTCAATCACGTCTTGGGTGATCTGGTCTGGCTCAAACCAAAGTGCTTCGGGAAGAGTCAATTTACCTTTGGGGGGCTTACGATTGTCCCGATCGAAGTTCCATCGCCCTCCAACTGGATGCTTTCCATCCATCAACACATTAAATCGCTGCCGCCCTTCACGATAAAAGTCTTCCATCAATAGGCGTTTGCGCGATCGTGCCCAATCGACAAACTCTTGATCCTGCCAAATGAAGCGATTGTTCGGAGTAAAAGTTACAGAGCAAGGAAGATTGAGTGACTGAATCAGCTTCATAAACGGACGATCGACCGGAGCCATCACCCGCAGTTCCGTAATTCCGTATTGCTCAATCCACTTGATTAAGGGGGTCTGGAAATCGATCGATTGTGTATAGCTCACAATCCATCCTGATTGCCTCAGTTCTTCAGCAAAGTGGCGCATTGCTGACCAAACTAGCACCAACTTTTGCAGATGATAGGGTAACTGTTGAGCATGGTGTAGCGACTCAATAAAAAAGACGTGCGTTTGCTTAAGGTTATCTTTGCAGCTTTGCAATGCAGTTTGCCCTGTCCAAAGCTGATCGCCCAGTACCCATACTCCGATGCTCATGCTTTAATCTCAATGATCCCGCGCAACTCGATTACAGCAAATTCTAGACGAGCGATCGTCCGTCTTTGGTTGCAAACGATCTGAATTTTACTGCGAGGCTGTCACGATTGGAACTGCGGGAGCCACTTCAAAGTCAGGCAACATTCCTAACTTGCGAATTGAAACATTCACATCCATTCCCAAATAGTCATCCGTCCCACCAAACCAAGATCCAGAAAGCGGAATCACCTGTCCAGGATGACGAGCGATCGCGACTCGAATCAGATCAAATCCGGCTGTAATTCGATTGGTCGGATCATAAGCTCTCCAGCCTGCACCCGGTAAATAAACCTGCGCCCAAGCATGAGTTGCACCGGAACCTGTCATACCCACTTCACCGCCGTCTAAGGCTGAATCGTAAATATAGCCGCTGACAAAGCGACAAGCTAGCCCTAAGCGTCGAAGTGCTTCAATCATTAACCAAGCATAATCTCGACAAGTCCCCGACTGTAAGCGTAGTGTCTCAGCCGGATTCTGAGTGCCTTCTGCATCTCGTGACTGATAGCTCAATGTGGTGTTAATACTATCCATCATGCGTTGCAAGACATCTAAGGTACTATCTTGATCGCCTGCAACAAATTGTTTTGTCCAAGCTGCAAGCCGACCCTCGGAATCTTCGGTATGCGGGCGAATGAACACAGAGAGATCATTCCATTCATCCGGAGTGTACTGTACGGGAATTTCTTCAGCACGGGCATCCAGCGGAAAATCTGCGATCGTCGGAATGCCAAAATGCTCAGCTCTCACCCGATAGGTCACACTCAGTTCTTTTGCAGGTTCACTGAAGCTCAGGAGTGCAACATTATTCGAGAGCGTATCCATCATCCAGCGAGTTTTGCAGGGAACGTTGCTGTCGATCGCATAGCTCAAGATGCGCCCACTATAGCCAATACTCGGTAAGAAAATCGCTCGATGTTCTCCGAAAGTAACAGGATTGCGATAGTGATAGGTTGTAATATGTTCTAAATCGTAAATAATACTCATAGTACGCCTGAACAAGTTGCAGATGCGGAATCACTTCAAGCATATCGTTATCTTATGTGGATGGAGTTTGAGGCATTTATCAGCTATTTCCTCAAAAGAAGATAGAATGAGCCACTGACAATGTAACTGCATAACCTCGTTACGCAAACAATCTGATGGGACGTATCTTTATTTCTGCCGGACATGGCAATCGCGTTAACGGTGTCACCGATCCGGGGGCAGTCGTCGCAGGCACAACCGAAGCAAGAGAAATGATTCTGACTCGCGATCTAGTCGTGACAGAATTACGATCGCGGGGGGTAGAAGTCCTGTCTGTGCCCGATGCGCTGAGTGCGGCTCAAGCGATCGACTGGATCAACGCTCGCGATCGTCCGGATGATGTGGCGCTTGAAATCCGCGCCGATGCGTTTAGTAATCCAGCCGTGCGAGGGGCAACCGTTTACTACATTGCCAATAACGATCAGCGTCGCCGTAATGCCGAACAGCTATTGCTAGCGCTGATTCGCCGCGTTCCTCAACTGCCGAGCCGAGGAGCCAGACCCGATACCGACACAGGACTCGGTAGCCTGCCGTTTACTCGCCAGATCACCTGCGGATCGCTGTTGATGACGGTTGGATTTCTCACTAATCCAGACGATCGCTTCATTATTCAAAACCAGCGTCGCGATTTGGCAAGTGGGATTGCAGATGGTTTGGTAGCTTGGGCGCGGGGCACGGCTTTACCACCCGATTCCACGACCTATCCTGAAATTCGCATTAGCATTAACGGGCAGATTTACGGCGAGAAGGGAATTCTGGTCAATGGCAATGCCTACATTCCGATCGATTTAACCGATCGTCTGGGAATCGATTTAACTCAAGATCCGAACATTCGTCGCTTGAATTATCGTCAAGTCGTTTTTGTCAAAGCGGTAGACCTACGAAACTATACGATCTCCGTGGGTTGGGATGCTCAAGCGCGAACCGTGCTGTTGCGATCGATTCTAAAAATCTGTCCGGGAACGCTCGATCGCATCATGAGCAACGGCAACACCACTTCGGCACAGTTAATTGCATTTCTCCGCAGCAACAACGATGCCGCGCCCGTACAGTATCCTCAGCTTGCAGACCTCTACCGCAGTGAAGCTGCGATCGAAGGAGTCAATTACGATATTGCCTTCAGTCAAATGCTGCTCGAAACAAACTACTTGCGATTTGGAGGTGAGATTAAACCCTCGCAAAACAACTTTGCCGGACTGGGAGATGTGGGCGGCGGCCCTGAAGGCGCAAGTTTTCCGAATGCTCAAACTGGCGTGAGAGCACATATTCAGCTACTCAAAGCCTACGCCAGTACAGAGCCGCTAGTGCAAGAAGTGGTTGCGCCTCGGTTTCGGTTTGTCACCCGTGGGATTGCGCCCTTAGTGGATCAACTGAGTGGGCGATGGTCGGCCGATCCGCAATATGGTGCAAAGATTACGGCAATTCTGAGGCGGCTGTATGAAGCGGCGCAGCTTTTGTAAGGTAGCCTGAGGTCGATCGAGGGTGTTCGTGAGGATTGCGATCGATTAAATGCCTCTTGGGATTGTTTCAGACTGTGATTTTTCCTTGCTACAGTTATTGTATCGTCGGCATCATACCAAATTTCTAAATGCTCTCTGAAGACCTTCGTAGAGACGTGAGGTATCGCGTCTTCACAGCGGGACTAGTGTGGCGCAGGATTTTTGGGAACTGGTAGCGCTCTTTAATAATCCCGAAGTCATGCAACCTATTAGAGTTTTAATCGTAGATGATGCAGTGATGGTACGGAGCCGTCTGAGCAAAATTCTCGCAGCAGATCCCCAGATTGAAGTTGTGGGAGTCGCTTCTTCAGGAAGAATTGCACTCGCAAGACTGTCTCAACTGAATCCGGATGTAATCATTCTCGATATCGAAATGCCTGACTTAGACGGGCTGCAAACGTTGGCGCAGATTCGTCAACTCAATCCACAACTGCCCGTGATTATGTTTAGCGCGATGACCACGATCGGGGCAATTGCAACGCTGGATGCTCTTTCTTTAGGAGCTTCGGACTATGCGACAAAACCGAGTCAGATGGACAACGTAGATCATTTAACCGACTATCTTCGAGCGACGCTGATTCCTAAGATTAAAGCACTGAGCCAGAAAGTTACACAGAACCGATCGGCACCAATCTCCGACATTAGCCCAAAAGCCACCCCCACAACCGCTGCTTTCTCAAGTTCTCAACTCCATCGATCGTCTGCTGAGATCGTTGCGATCGGTGTTTCCACCGGAGGGCCAAATGCCCTCGCCGCGTTGCTCTCAGAATTACCCGCCGATTTTCCTGTCCCGATCGTCATTGTGCAGCATATGCCGCCCATGTTCACCAAGCTGCTCGCAGAACGTTTATCGACAAAATGCGCTTTGCCCGTTTGGGAAGCAACGCTAGGAGCAAAACTTCGCCCCGGTACGGTTTGGATTGCGCCAGGCGATTATCATTTGAGAGTGAAAGACACGGACTCAACTGTGCAACTTGTGATCGACCAGTCTCCAGCCCAAAATTTTTGTCGTCCTTCAGCCGATGTCTTGTTTGAATCTGTTGCCGAAGTGTACGGGGATCGCGCTCTGGGGGTGATTCTGACCGGGATGGGGCAAGATGGACTCCGGGGCTGTCAGGAGATTCACGATCGCAATGGGCAAATCCTGGCACAAGATGAGGCGAGTAGCGTGGTTTGGGGAATGCCGGGATTTGTGGTGAATGCAGGATTAGCCGATGCCGTTTTGCCGCTCGATCAAATCATGCCAGAGATTCTGCGTCGAGTGAATCGATCGTCTACGCTGGCGCGGAGGATGGACTGATGGCGGTTCCTGCTTTTGATTTTGAGTATCTCCGTCAGTTAGTGCGGCAGCAGTCTGGAGTAGTGTTAGAGCCACACAAAGACTATCTCGCAGTGCTGCATCTGGATCAGATAGCTGCGAATGCTGGGTTTGCTTCAATTGCAGAATTAGTCGAACATCTAAAACACACTCCATTAAGCGAACTGCATCTTCAAGCTCTTGAAGCTTTAGTGATTAAGGAAACGTCTTTTTTTCGCGATCGCTCTCCCTTTGAAGCGCTAAAAGCTTCGGTGTTACCCGCGTTGATTCAGTCCCGTTCTAGTCAGCGAACCATCAATATCTGGTGTGCCGCTTGCTCAACCGGTCAAGAACCTTACAGCATTGCGATGCTGATCCGGGAAGCCTTTCCAGAACTGTCCGCTTGGACAATTCGCTTAATCGCGACTGACTTTTCTAAGCAGGTGCTCGACCGCGCTCAGCAAGGACAGTATACAGACTTGGAAATCAGCCGGGGTCTGGCCCCTGAACTGCGCGATCGGTATTTCCGCAAAGCTGGGGATGCTTGGCAGATCGTTGATGAAATTCGTCAGAGAGTTGAGTTTCGGCAGTTGAACCTAATTCACTCTTGGAGCGCTCTACCAAAGATGGACATTATTTTTCTGAGAAATGTTCTAATTTACTTTGATATCGACACCAAGCGATCGATTCTGAACAAGGTACAGCACTACTTGCAAGCAGATGGCTGTTTATTCCTTGGCAGTGGTGAGACAACGTTTCACCTTGATCCTAGATTTGAAGCGATTCAAAGCAAGACGAGCTTTTATCACCGTCTACGAAGTGCGTAAACAAACGTAAGTTTGACAGGGAGAATTCCCGTTAAACCAGCGTCAGTTTGATGCTTGCTGCTCTGAAGTTCGATCGCGCCACAGCGTAATCGAACTGTTAAATGGTTGCAGTTGCGTATCGGGGAAGTAGAAGCGAAGAATACGATCGCTTGTCCAGCCCAGTCTGCCAAGGTTATAAGACCCAAATTGGCTCATTCCGACCCCATGACCAAATCCACCCCCGACAAACACGAAGCCTTTCAGCACTTTATTTTCCATTATTGGATCGAGGTAAAATAGCGTGCTCGCTGGCGCATCAAATACAGTTTGGATATCATCCTTTTCAAGCTTAATCGTGCCTGCGTCGGTGACGATTGCCGATTTCAAAATGCGTCCCCCTTCCGATCGCTGCTGGATTTGAATGTTCCGAATCGTTTTGAAGTTCGCGAACGGATGCCGGACTGCTTTCAGGTAGTCGCGCAATTCCTGATTTAGCTGCGCTAAGGGCACAGGGTAGCGCCATCGGAACATATTGGTTCCATCTTCGTTAAAGCCTTTCTTTTGATTGATAAAGGCGCGGAAATTGCTCTCATCGGATAAACTGCGCGATCGCAAATCCCAAACTGGACTCGCTGAGTCGATCACTGCTCTAAGATAAGGACGCTCCCAACCGTGCCAGATATCATCAAAGCTTGCAGTCACACCTCCGCTAGTAGAGGAATAGACGGCATCAACTAGCTCATTCTGATAAGTCAAAACCAAGCCACGAGTTGCCGCGATCGCGCGATCGGTTGAAGGTGCTGCGCCGTCTAGACCGCGATAAACCTGGCATTGTGTCGTCGCGCAGAGTTGATAGTTATCGATCACAAATCGACGCAAATTCCGCAGAGCATAGGTGCGGGCGAGAACGGCTTGAGCCTCTAACACCGGTTGGGGTGCCCAAGTTCCAATCTCATGCGGCACAACGCCTCTGAGATATGTTTCAATCCCAACGAAGTTGACGAGCGTATAGTTACCGTAAGCATTCGGTTGAATTCGTAATGCCCCACCAAAAGGACGGTTTGGATGATCATCAGTGGCACGATCGACCTGAACGACTCCTGAACCCGATGAAATATCAATCACATCTCGCGTATACCGGAATCCATCCAGTACCCACGTCGGACGCGGCACTTCTCGAACGACTTTAGTTTCAATCCGTGCGGTTTGAATGCCCTTTGCCTGCAAGCTTCTCAGCAACAAACGCCGTAAGAGTGGCGTGTTGTAGACATCGCGCTTTGCCCAAACTTGCCAGCGCTCCGGTTGAGCGATTTCGACCTCGATCCCTTGTGATTTCCAGTCTTGAGCCTGATCCTCTGCGGTTTCAAAACTGCGGTGCGTACTGAAAACAACGCGCTCCTCGACCACGGGCTGCGGAAGTTTCTGCATCGCCGTTTCGAGCTTGAGTTCTTGAGCGGTTAGGGTTTGGGGCTTGCCGTTTGTGTTGAAGCGCACGGTTAAGCGATCGCCCGGATTTGCTTTCAGAGTGAGCGTATCGGCAGAACGATCACCAAATCGCTGCACGATGCCCACTTGAATCCCGACATCTTGTGGAGGGTTGGCAGTGGCGGGGGCAGCTAGTGCAGCGAAGCAACTGAAACCAAGCGCGATCGGGGTGAGAAGATTGAGTTTCATCAATGTTGAAGCCAAGGGAGTCGAGCCTCTTTCTATTCAGAAGGGGACGTGCGGCGGGTAAAAACCTGTGTTCGATTGTAATGGGAATTTTATGAATCGGAGTGCGTGGAGCAATTAGATTTTTCAGCTTGGATTTATTGATTCCGGATCGATCCGGAATCGATCTGCGTTCAGATTTTGCAGTTCGGTTATCACGAATCACAAGTAATTCGCAATCTTTGTAAATACCTGTTACATTTATTTACATAAAGAAACATAAGTTCACAGGAGGTTCCGATGGTCATCCTCGTTAGTCTGTTAGTTGTGGGCTGGGTAGCAGTTGCTTTGCTGGGTTCCTTGGCTTACTTCTTGGGAGAACAAACGAAACCGATTCACGAGCGCAACTGGCGATCGACCTCGTTTGAAACGCTATCTAAATCGATCACGGGCACCTCGATCGACTACAGCACCCGCGTTCCTGCTTTCGCCGTAGCTGATGCCTACGCCAGCAGAAACTTACCGAGCGCCTAATTGAATTGTTACGACTACTCTCTCTTCTCAACCCTTTGCTGTCGCAGTGAAGGGTTTTCTATTGGTAAGCAATCCGCCTTTTAGCCTGCAATCCCAAGCCATTAATCTGAGCCACAATATTGCTGAATGACGCGCATTAGCTCCACCGGATCGATCGGCTTTGTTAAGTAATCATTGAAGCCTGCATTGATCGCTTGTAAACGATCCTCCTCGCGGGCGTATGCGGTCAATGCGATCGCGGGTAGTTCTGCGCCTTGCGGTAACTCGCGGACAAGTCCGATTAGTTGAAATCCGTCCATTTCGGGCATCGCTACATCACTTACCAAAATTGTAGGAAGTTCTTTTTCCAAAAGCGAGAGTGCTTCCTTGGCATTGGTTGCAACAGTGACGTTTGCTCCTTCGTCCTCCAGCATAAATCGCAGCAGATCTCGTGTATCGGGATCGTCATCTACGACAAAGATGTTAATCTGCTCTAGCGATTCCATTTTTAAGTATTACCAGCGAAGAAGGAACTTGAGGAATTTTTTGACTTGAGTGAAATCTAGGCTAAGCCCCACGGTAGAGACCGTCTTCTACCCAAAGATGGAGACGTATAAATTAAACGACTGTCATCTTAATCCTATTCAATCGACAGGTTTTTTGCTGCTGTTATTGAGCAGCAAGATACATCAGAGAGAGTTTCATCAGAATCAGTCGGGGGCAGTAGCCAGTCTGGAAGATTATTCTAACTTTTGTTGGGGTATGTTTCTTCTCTAGGGCATGGGACGGCATCAGGTGATTCTTTATAAACTGTAATCATTACAAGCTTAACTCTCCTCTCTCTAGTAAAGTTTGGTTCAGAAGCCTGCCCTGTGTCGTTTTCAGCTCAGGGCTTTTGCATTTGGCTCAAAAAAGCATCGAATGTCGATCGCTCTGCTAGTGAGGCTTGCGCCCCGGATTTCGTTGTAGAAAGCGCCCCTGCTGCTGCACCCCAAGTAATCGCCTCGCGCATCGATAACCCTTCAGATAACGCCACAGCTAATCCTGCATTAAACGCATCCCCGGCTGCTACTGTATCGATCGCATTCACTGAAAAAGCTGGGACAAAAAAGCGATCGTCTTCGGTCGCGCAAAATGCGCCTTGAGCGCCTAGCTTGATCACGATCGTTGGTATGCCTTTTTGCTGCAAAATTGCGGCTGCGCGATCGGCATCTGCTTGATCCCGAATTGGAAATCCGACAAGTTGCGCTGTCTCAGTTGCGTTAGGAGTCAGAATATCAATCTGTGAATAAAGCATCCCTGGAAAGTCTTTAGGAGCGGGAGCAGGATCAAGAATGACCGTTGCACCAATTTGTTTTGCAATCGTCGCGGCAGATTGAACGATCGATAAAGGAATCTCAAGCTGCAATAACAAGATCGATGAATCAGTCAATGCGACCCTGAGACGATCAACATCAACATTACCCACATTGCCATTAGCACCTGGAATGACAATAATATGATTCTCAGCCCGATCGTCCACTGCGATCATCGCAACGCCTGACGAGATTGTACGATCGACGGTAATTAAATCGGTTTGTACTCCCGCAGTTTGCAAGCTTTCTAGCAATTCTGCACCAAACGCATCCCTTCCAACTCGCCCAATCATGCGGCTTGATCCCCCCAATTTGGCAACGCCGACCGCTTGATTTGCTCCCTTTCCCCCCGGAACCGTCGAAAAAGTGTATCCAGATAGCGTTTCCCCAGGTTGAGGTAATCGTGGAACTTGCGCCACGAGATCTATATTGATACTACCGAGCGTGATGATCGATCGCGTCATGGCGTGATTCATCCATTTGTAAGGTGCAAGAGAGACAGAACACTAATGCGATCGCCCAACCGAATTGGCAGGGCTTCTACATTGCATCGAATTGATGTCCAACCCAAATCAATCGTTTCTGCTCCAGAGTAAGGTTGACCACTGATATAAGCTTGCGAGATTAATGAATCGTGAGGAATCGATTTATCTTTGGGAATAAAACCGCCTGTCCAGTCTTGCGTCTGAAGTTTCCAGCATACTCGAAGCTTTCTCTTAGCTTTGATCGGGGCACTTTGTTTCATCTCAGAAGGTTTGAGAACACAATGCCACAGAACTAGCGCGTAATTGCCGGTTCCATATTGCAACATTCGCGCAAGCGTCGCGAGCAGTGAAGTTTGATAGAGAGTTGCAAGCGATCGTCCCGTCTTGAAAGAAATGCCTAACCGATTCAACTTTGGCACAAATGAGGATTGCGGCATCAACAAATCGGCGGCTCCTTGATCGCAGAGTCGCTCTTTACGCTGTTCGCTCCAGTTTGGCAAAGCGCTCTCAAACCTCGCTTCTTGTTGAGCATCAAACAGCAATTCCATCAGTTCGTGTCCCTCAGTGAAGCGCTGCCGCACGATCGGATCATCTTCTTTAATCAGAATAATCCCGGTGTTGCTGTCTACTAAAATGCCTTGTTGCTCCTCAAGCGGGGCGCGTAGCGGCTCAGGCATTCCAAAGTGTTGATAAATGCAAGTCAGAGCGATCGGAGGTTCATCACCTAACCCGGATTCTTGCCGCAGGAAATTGACATAGCGAAAGACATCATCTTCACATTGAAGCCTTCCATGTTGAGACAGGAAGGCTCGTCCGGGATGTCGATAGGGCTGTGGCAGGCTCACAGGGTTCCTCACATTTTTCGCGCTAGAGTGCCCAAACTTAAAAGATTGGTCGATCGATTAGCAGTTCACTCAACAAACGGTGAACTTTCTATTTTCCTACTGTCATCTTAATGACGTTATACAGTAGCTCCCATTTCTCCGGCGAGGTCGGCTGCTGTCCTCGATACTTCAATCGCGACAGCATCAACACATCATCGGGCGGTAGATTCGCGTTTTGAGCGAACTCCACCAAACTTGGAGGCAGATCGACTGACTCTAATGCGGAACTTGGTGCAGGTTCCGCCTTTAGCCCTAACACCGCAGACAATCGCTCCCGCACCTGCCAAGAGAGATTCGTTGCCTGCCCCCGCTCAATTTGAGATAGGTAATTACGGGAAATTCCAATCTGCTCAGCTAATTCTTGCTGGCTTAACCCTTCTTGAATCCGACGATCGCGGACTCGTTTTGCAAATTCATCCATTCTCATTTTGACAACTACAGTTTGCGATTTTTGTCGTTGAATATTGCATAGGCGGAGGAAAAGTGATAAAGTAGTACACATGAATTGCAAACTGTAGTTTGCATTCTACTCCTACTATAGCAGTACTGCCCCCGATCGTATAGCAGTCCTGCTTCTGAGCAGCAGAAATTCACTCTTTTCCCACCTCCGCTATGACACAAGTTGCAAACGACAGCAAAACCAGGATTCTCGATGCCTTTCAAACCATCCTTACCGAGCAGCGATCGGTCTCGTCACGAGTTGCCACCCGCAGCGAAGAAGCCGCCAAAGAGCAAGACAGAACAGTGCTGGAAACAGCGTCGCAATACACAGCAGACGGAATTGTGCGCGGGCTGGCTGATTTGCAATTGGATTTTGGCACGACGATCACCGCTCTTGCCAATCGCTTAACCACTGAAACCAAGAAGCTCGATGACCTTAAACGAGCGCTTGCAGTTGAAAGTAAGAATCTCAAAGATCTTCAGCAGACCCGCATCGTTGCTGATGCCCTCTACTTGATCACACAAGAACATCAAGAAGCTCTGCGCCAACTTGAACAACAAGCAACACGCGATCGTGAAACCCTCGATCGCGATACTACCGAAACTCGCAAAACTTGGCAGCAAGAGCAAGAAGAGTTTGACGCTCAGATCAATGAGAGCAGCGAACTTCTGAACCAGCAACGGCAGCGTCAGGAAGAAGATTACCAGTACGACAGTGCGCGATCGCGCCGCATTGCAACCGATGAGTATGAAGAAACGAAACGGCAAATCGAGCGGGAAATTAGGGAAACGATCGAAGCCAAAGAAAAAGACTGGACGGAGCGAGAACGCATTCTGGCAACCGATCAGAGACTATATGAGGAGTATCAGCAAAAGGTCACGGCTTTCCCAGGCGAACTGGAAGAAGCGGTCAAAAAAGCACGGGAAGAAGGAATTCGCGATGCTCATCAGGATGCCAAAATCAAGGCAGATCTGCTGGAAAAAGAATGGGAATCCACCCAGCAAGGCTATGAATTGCAGATCCGATCGCTAGAAGCCAAGATTCAGAAACAGACCGAGCAAATCAGCGAGATTTCCACCCAACTACAAACAGCCTTGCGTCAAGCTCAAGAACTTGCAATGCGAGCCTTTGATAGTTCATCTAACCGTCTCGCTACAAGAAGCGAATAATTGCACCACTTGAACTGTTTACTGTGAGCTTGAGGATTGGCAATGGTAACTAAACGTCCCACTGAAAAAAGCACGAAGGTTGAGATTCTATCTGCATTTGATGAACTACTCAAACAGAAGAAAGCTTTAGAAGAACAACTGCTTGCGAAACCTGTTGAACCTGCATCACAATCGAATGCTAAAACATCGAATGGTAAAACAAACGGTAAAGCTACACCAGAACTAACGATCACGCCTCAACAAAAGATGGAAACCATCATCACCGGACTAAATCAGCTACAACTTGGTTTTGGTGGCGCAATCAGTGACCTATCTGAAAGGCTAACTTTGGAAGTGCTGAAGCTGCAAGAACTACGGCAGGCAGTTGTAGAAGAAGCTCAACAGCTAGAAACGTTGCACAATCTACAGGCAGAAGATTGTACTGTAGAGGCATTAATTCAACAGTACGAAGATAGTTCCAAGACATTCAGCGAAGAACGGCGACAGCGACAAGAAACGCTCAACCAGGAGATCACTCAAGCCAGAAAAGCCTGGGCAAAAGAACAAGAGGAACACCGCCGCAGCGTCAAGGAACGCAATGAAACTCTCACCAAGACTCAACGGCGAGATGGAGAAGAGTACACCTACACGCTCAACTTAGAACGCAAACTCTCAAATGATGAGTATGAGCAGGAAAAAACTCGCTTGTACCGTGAATTGGAAGAGTTGCAGCAGACGCAGCAAAAGCAGTGGGCAGAACGAGAAAAAACGGTTCGCGATCGTGAAACTCAGTTTGCCGAGTTGAAAGCCAAAGTCGAAGCCATACCAAAGGAGCTTGAAGCTGCGGTTAAACGCGCTAAAGAAGAAGGCAAAGGCATTGCAAACCAGCAAGCAAAAGTCAAAGCCAATCTGATGGCAAAAGAGATTGAAGGACAAAAACGTACCTATGAATTGCGAATTCAATCTCTACTGGAAACAATCCAAGTCCAAGAAACCCGAATTCAAGCCCTCTCAAATCAGTTAGATGGAGCACTGAAGCAAGTCCAAGACTTAGCAGTGAAAGCGATCGAAGGTTCAGCCAGCGTGAGTTCATTCAATGCAGTTAAGGAAATTGCACTAGAACAAGCTAAAAACCAAAACAAAGTGAAATAAAGGAGATAGTGCATGAAGCTTTCTAAAGTCGATCTGAGCAGCGTTGTGGCGATTAGCCATGATGATGAATGCTTGGGATTGGTGATCGATCGTGGTACTGATCTGGAATTTGTTGAAGTTCCCGCACCGTTAGCTGCCTACGAAGGATTGCGACTGCTGGATGCGATCGTATCCTCAGATGCCGCCCCTGCTGCTGATTTCAATCAACTTCCAGGTGTGAATCAGGATCTACCCATGTTGCCTGTGCAATCCACAATGGCAAATGCAGTTGGATATGATCCAGATCAACATCTTTTGCAAGTTCAGTTCAAGAATGGTGCTGTGTATCAATACGAAGGTGTTGATGTCGAAACCTGGCACGAACTTCAAGGCACGGATTCCCCCGGTCGATTCTTTAACCGTGAAATCAAAGGAAGCTATCGCTCTCGTCGCCTGAATTCTTAGTTTGTTCTTGCCAGTCTTCAATCAAGCAAGACTGGCATTGCATTTAAGGCAACCAAAGTGGCGGTACAAAGCTGCTTGTTAAGTCTCTTAAGGTGCGATTAGCACTACGAAGCGCTGCGATATGTGGCTCATCTGGCTCGATCGGAATAATTTCAGCAGGCTTACCCACACCCAACTGATTAATCACTTGGTTAGCTGCTTCAAGTCCAGTCACATAAGCCTTTTCCTGCGACCAAGAGCCATGACGAGTAATAATCCAATCTCCACTCATAAAGAGATTATCGATGCTCGTTGTTCCAGAAAGCATCGACTGATAGCTTCCAGGAGAGAAGTGCGTCACGGCTCTTGGCAATCGCACCACACTGCTATCAATTACTTTGGCATTCCGAAATTCAGGCACACAAACCGTAAGATCGCGCTGAACTTTCGCAATGACCTGTGCATCATCTAGCGGTAGCAATTGATTCGCATGATAAAAATCTGCCTCAATCACGCTGCCAGGTTCATCTTTCCATTCATCATGCAGCGCATTGAGATCAAAGAATGTCCAGCCGGTTGTGGCATCAAACCCAAAGCAAGCATTCGACGGCAACGGCACGGGAACTTTACGATCGAACCACAACCGCGTCGCCATCGCATCGATCGCGTTCAAATTCATCAAATTACAGAATTCAGGAAACTGGCGCAATGTCGAACTGCTACTGACAATTTTCTGCATTCCAGCCACACCTACCGCAAAAATCACGGCATCTGCTTCAAAGACTTCCTCACCGCACACAACCCCACTTACTGCGGGAACTCCCCCCGAAGCCTGAACCCTCAAATCACTCACACGCCGCTGAGTCAGCACCCGTCCCCCTGCCTGCTCGATTTGCTCAACCCAAGGACGAAAAATGTACTCTCCCACCGTGCCGCGACACCACACCACATCAAAATCCGGTTGATGCGCCAAGATGAAGTAATACAACATTCCTAACGCTGCTGCGGCTGAACATTGTTCTCCCGGCGCAAACAATCCCACCAGTAACATCGGCTCAAATGACTCTTTGTAGAGCCGCGCAGAAACTCCGAATTGCTTAAACAGTTCGCGAGCAGTCACCGGATCATATCGCTTCCAAGCTGCATCTGAATTGTCAAAATCAACCACTGCATAGAGTAACGGTAGCGCAGACAGTCGATCGCTGAGCGGCAATCGCTTAAATCGCGTGTATAAGAATGTTCCAAGCGGGGTTGGCAAGCGGGGTTCTTGCTGAAAGATTGGCGACTCGACTTCCAGCCCTGCTGGAGAATACTGAGAAGAGCGCGTCCAATCAGTAAAGGGCGAGATGCCCAATTTCTTAACTAAAGAGAAAATATTGCTGTAGGGATACCAAAACCCATGAATTCCAGCTTCCACCGATCGTCCCTGTGCGGTTTTCCAGCCTGCTACCAGTCCGCCCGGATAGCCCCCGGCTTCGAGCAGTGTGACTGCATATCCTTGCTGAGCAAGATGGTAAGCTGCGCCTAAGCCTGCCCACCCTGCTCCAACCACGACAACTTTAGGATGCTCTTGATTTTGGTTCATTCGATCGATCTCAGCTTCAACTGCTCACAGGATAAGTCGCTCCCCCCAAATCAACAAGTCTATTATTGGTTAAACTTACACCGATGTAGGTTGAAAGAATTGATTCTCAGGACGCGCCAAACCCAGATTCTCGCGCAGCGTTTTGCCCTCGTATTCTGTGCGAAAAATTCCACGCCGTTGAAGTTCTGGAACCACTTGATCCACAAAATCATTTAAGCCTTCAGGCAGAAAAGGAAACATGATGTTAAAGCCATCTGCGGCTTCCTCGAAGAGCCATTGTTCCATTTCATCTGCGATCGTTTGAGGTGTACCGACAAAGATTAAACCACCATAGCTAGCCGCCCGTTGCGCTAACTGACGAATGGTTAAATTCTCACGTCGGGCAAGCGCGACGATGCGATCGCGTCCGGTATGGCTCCCATTTGACTCTGGAATCTCCGGTAATAGACTATCTGGATCAAAGCCTGACACATCGTAGCCCAGCGCCAGATTCAAGCTACTAATGCCGCTATCATAATGAATCAGACTATCAAGATGTGCCTGTTTAGCTTTTGCTGCCTGAACCGTTTCGCCAACAATCACCAGCGCACCGGGCAGGATTTTAATGCTATCGGGAGTGCGTCCGATCGCCTGCGATCGACGCTTAATATCTGCAAACAGTGCCTTTCCTGCTTCTAGCGTGTTGACCCCTGAAAACACAACCTCGGCAGTTTCCGCAGCCAATTGTCGTCCCGCTTCAGAAGCTCCCGCCTGCACAATCACCGGATAACCCTGAACAGGTCTAGCAATGTTCAAAGCACCTCGCACTGAAAAATATTTTCCCTTGTGATTCAGAATGTGCATTTTTGCCGGATCGAAGTACACGCCTGCTTCGACATCCCGAATAAAAGCATCATCCGCAAAAGAATCCCAAAGCCCAATCACCACATCATAAAATTCACGGGCGCGTCGATACCGTTCGCCGTGTTCAATCTCTTGCTCCAGCCCGAAGTTCAAGGCTGCATCTGGGTTATAGGTCGTCACAATGTTCCAGCCCGCGCGACCTTCACTGATATGGTCGAGAGAGGCGAAGCGGCGAGCAATGTGATAGGGCTGATCGTAAGTTGTTGAAGCGGTCGCAATTAATCCGATATGTTCAGTTACAGCAGCAAGTGCAGAAAGGAGTGTCAACGGCTCGAAGGATGTGACGGTGTGACTGCGCTTTAGGGCATCGATCGGCATGTTGAGAACAGCCAAATGGTCTGCCATAAAGAAGGCATCAAACTTACTTTGCTCTAGTTTCTGAATAAATTGTTTTATAGCTGAGAAATTAAAGTTTGCGTCTGGAATCGCGCCAGGGTAACGCCAAGCTGCGGTATGAATGCTGACGGGACGCATAAATGCACCCAGTTTTAACTGCTTTGTACTACTCATTCTTAGTCCTCAATCGAACACCCCTAAAACTCTCAATCTTACTGAAAGCATTGTTATGGCTTCTAGGGGTGCGATCGCGGATCAATTACTTTTCTCTGATTTGGTTAAGCTGCTAAAGAATTGTTTCTTAAAGGTGGGTGCCTCATATTGGTTGTGAAGCATAAAAAAACTGACCAGCCTTAAGGTTGAGCCTCAAATCTGATCAGTTGAAGTTTGAAAGTTAAGCGCAAACTTGATTCAATGCGGTTGCGACTTCTTCCATCGTTTGATCGCCGTTGATGGTAACTAACTTGTCCCGCGATTCGTAGTAGTTGATCAACGGTGCAGTCTGCTCTCGGTAGACTTCCAGACGACGACGAATCGTATCCTCGTTGTCATCCTTGCGTCCCCGGCTCAGCATTCGAGTCACCAGCACTTCATCTGGCACATCGAAATTGATCACGCGATCGCACCCCTGACTCAACTCATCCAGCAGCACATCGAGGAATTCTGCCTGTGCCACATTGCGCGGAAACCCATCGAGAATCCAGCCCAGTTGAGCATCCGGTTTTCCCAATCGTTCGCGAATCAAATCAATCACCAGTTGATCGGGCACCAGTTCACCCCGATCCATGTATCCTTGAGCCTTCACCCCCAGCGACGTTTTCTCAGCCACCGCCTCCCGGAGAATATCCCCGGTCGAAATGTGCGGAATTTGGTGGGAGTCAGCCAAAAATTTCGATTGAGTCCCTTTCCCGGCTCCGGGAGGTCCGACAAAAATCAGTCGCGCCACTATTGTTTCACCATTCCTTCGTAACGTTGAGAAATTACATACGTTTGAATCTGTTTCGCCGTGTCGATCGCCACACCTACCAGAATTAGGATAGAGGTCGCCCCAAAGCCTTGGAAGACTTTCACTGGAGTTGCATTTTCGATAATCGAAGGTACGATCGCGACGATCCCTAAGAAGATAGCACCTAAGAAGGTCAATCGATTCAAAACGCGCTCAACATACTCGGTGGTCGCCTTTCCAGGACGAATACCGGGAATGCTTGATCCCATTTTCTTCAAGTTCTTCGACATATCATCGGGCTGCATAATCAGCGAAGCGTAGAAGAAACTAAAGAATAGAATCAACACAAAGTAGAGAAGGTTGTGCCAAATCGAAGCAGGGCCAAGATAAGTGCTGACAAAGTTTGCCAATGCTGCATTATTAAACGATTGCGCCACAATTACCGGAATCGTTAACACAGTGGAAGCAAAAATAATCGGCATCACGCCGCCTTGATTTAGGCGCAGCGGGAGATAGCTGCTGCGCTCCAGCATCATCCGTCGTCCCACTTGCCGACGAGCGGAAATAATCGGAATCCGCCGCGTTCCTTCTTGTACGAACACAATTCCGACCACCATTGCCAGGAAGACCAGCAGCAGAATGACGACGCTGCTGACCACGGCTCGATCGCCGGTTTGCGCCAAGTCGAACGCTTTTCCTAAGGTCTGCGGCAGCGTTGCCACGATATTAAGAAAAATCAATAGCGATGCGCCGTTACCCACGCCACGCTCTGTGATCAGTTCTCCTGCCCACATGACGAACATCGATCCAGCCGTCAGCGCTAGAACCGTTTCGACGACAAACACCGGGCTCCAAGATTCGGCAAACGGACGCAATAATCCAACCGTGAGCAATGTACTTTGAACAACTGCCCAACCTGCCGAAACATAGCGGGTAATCTGTGAAATCTTGCGTCTTCCCGCTTCGCCTTCATTCTTCTGCAAATCTTCGAGCGAGGGAATCGCCGCAGTGAGCAATTGAATAATGATCGAAGCGTTAATAAAGGGCAGAATCCCGAGGGCGAATAGACCCAGCGTTTTCAAACCACCACCCGCGAATAAGTCCACAAAGCTCAAGGCGCTATTGCCTTGAATCGCTTGTGAAAATGCGGCTCGATCGATGCCCGGAATCGGGACAAAAATCCCTAATCGAACGAAGATCAAAAGCCCGATCGTTAAAAGTAAGCGTCCCCGCAGTCCAGCCGCCTGTGCCATTTGGACAAAGGTTTCCTGAGCGGTGGGCGTTCTATCTCGACTCTCGACCATATAAGGAATTCCTCGTGACAGCAATACGGACTTGCGCGTCGGCACAAATCCGATTGAAATAAAGTTGGTTTTAAGCGTTCTGACAGCACAAAATCGCACCGCAAAACGACGAACATCCTATATTTTAGCGGCTCCGGTGTGAAGCCTGACAGAATTCAAGCGACCAGTGAACCTTGTAGGGGCATTGTATATACAATTGTCTTATACAGGTTTGGCAATGAGTCATGGATCAAGCGCGTGATGTCACGATTAATATTCGCGCCACACAGAGCCAGCGCGATCTGATTGATTATGCGGCTGAGGTGCAAGGCAAAAGTCGATCGGAATTTATGCTGGAATCGGCGTATCAGAAGGCGCAGGATGTATTGCTCGATCGCAGTTTTTTCGCGTTAGATAAACAGAAATTCGATCAATTTGAAGCTCTTCTAGATGCGCCACCTGCATCAAACGATCGACTTCGTGCCCTTCTGACCACAAAAGCGCCGTGGGAATAGATCAGCTTCGTCCGCCTGAAAGGATTAATTCATCTCATCATCTTGAAGGCTTCGATTCAGGAAATACTCAACTAGACGATTGGCTCAAACGCCGCGCTTTGAAAAACGAAGCAGAAGGAGCGTCTCGAACTTACGTCTTGTGTGAAGGCGATCAGGTCATTGGATATTACTGCCTTGCAAATGGAGCCGTAGCGCAGACGGAGGCAACAGGGCGAATTCGACGGAATATGCCTGAGCCAATTCCGGTGATGGTGATTGGACGATTGGCAGTTGATCGCCAATGGCAAGGTCAAGGGATCGGACGAGCATTGCTTCGGGATGCAATCTTACGAACGCTCCAGGCTGCTGAGATTGCTGGAATTCGAGCGATTTTGGTTCATGTCATTTCAGATGAGGCGAAGCAGTTTTATGAGAAATGTGGGTTTGCTGCTTCAGCGATCGATGCAATGACGCTGATGATTCGGGTGAAAGATGCGATCGCTTCACTTAGCTGATGGGGTAAATAGACTTGCAATAGCTGGTGAGATATCGCTGTGACTTCATCTATTCGTTTTCGGATTGCAACTTGGAACCTAGAACGTCCCAGGCAAAACGGTTGGATTAAAAATCAGCGTCGGCTCGATCGAATTCGTGAAATTGATGCAGATATTTGGGTGCTGACCGAGACTAATGCAGCGATCGACCTAAAACCCGATTATGAATACGTTGCAACTGTTCCTTATCAAGGACACAAACCAGGTGAGAACCTCACAACGCTTTGGTCGCGATGGAGGATTCTTCGCTGTATTCCCACTTTTGATCCGACTTATGCGGTTTGTGCTGAAGTAGAGTCGCCCTTCGGATTAATGCTTGTTTATGGAACTGTGATTACTTGGGCGAATGACAAAGGAATCAGTGGAACTGCGAAGAAATGGGAGAAAATCGATCGATTCAACAGCATCACGAAGATTGGCTACGGATTCAGAAACAATATCCGTCACATCTCATGTGTATCGCAGGTGATTTTAATCAAAGTCGCGATAAGTCGGGCTGGTACGAAGAGAAGCAGTCAGTTGAGATGTTGAGTGCTGCTTTGCATGATCTTTCACTGGTTTGTGTGACCGAGCAAAAGTTTCAAGGACTTTCACGATCGACCATTGACCATATCTGCTTATCTGAATGTCTAGTTCCTTACAAGATGTCAGCGAACGCATGGGAGGGCGAAACACCAGAGCGCGGCAGGATGAGCGATCATAACGGTGTATTCGTTGACTTGCGACAAGAAGTTTGTTAGTCCGTTTCTTTCCAGCGATCGATCCCTACACAATCAATCTCAAACTGATCCAACGCCCGCGCTACGACAAAATCAACCAGGTCTTCGATCGTCTGCGGATTGTGATACCAAGCCGGAATTGCCGGAACAATCCGCGCTCCTGCCTCTGCCAAAGTCGTTAGATTGCGGAGGTGAATCAAACTAAACGGAGTCTCACGCGGCACAATCACCAATTTACGACCTTCTTTAAGCTGCACATCTGCCGATCGTTCCAGCAAATCTGAGCTTAATCCTGCTGCAAGTTTGCCAACGGTACTCATGCTGCAAGGAATTACCAACATTCCCAAGGTTCGGAAGGAGCCGCTTGCGATGTTCGCGCCGACATCACCCCAAGGATGGCAGGTGAGCTTACCGCTAAATTCGACTCCAGCTTGAGTGCGCCAGAATTGCTCTTGTTGAATGGGTTCTGGGGGCATTCGGATACCGAGTTCTGCTTGCCAAACCATGTAGGTTGCTTTGGATGCCACAAGCTCGATCGCGTAATCTGCTGATAAAAGATACTTCAACGCCCGAACTGCATAAATCAAGCCCGAAGCCCCGGAAACCCCAATAATCAAAGGACGTTTAATCACAGCGCAATCCCGAATAAAAAATGCGGGTGTATTTTCCCGCACTTTCTATTATTCCTCACCAAATTCGTCATCGGAGAGAGCAGTGTCAGACTGGAACTCTGATGAGTCTTCGGTATCAAAGATTTCATCGGTGGCTTCACTGCCGCCGCCAACTGCGATTAAGTCAATCTGCTGACGGTAGTAATCGACGCTCTTGACTTGAACTTCGATGCGATCGCCCAATCGATACTGTTTCCGATTTTTCCGACCGACGAGGGTTTGCTGGCGCGATCGGAATTCGTACCAGTCGTCTTTCAATGAACTGACGTGAACCAAACCTTCCACCAAGAGTTCTTCAAGCTCCACGAATAAGCCGTAGGACTGGACTCCGGTGATCAAGCCGTGGAATACTTCACCCGTGCGCTCTTTCATTAATTCGGCTTTTTTCAAGCCTTCAAGATCGTTTTCGGCATCTTGAGCGATTTTCTCGCGTTCGGTGAGATGAACGACGATCGCGCCGAAATGACCTTCGAGTTCTTGATGTAAATCGGTTGGAAGAACATTCCAGTTGATTTGACCGTGACAGGAACTATGGCGCAAATCTACGCTGTCCTTGACGCGAGAAGAACGTCGATCGCGTCCTTCTTCAAACACCGCATGAAGCGCTCGATGCACCAGCAAATCAGGATAACGACGCACCGGAGAGGTGAAATGTGTATAGCCTTGCTCCAACGCCAAGCCGAAATGCGGTTTCGGTTGAGTGCTGTAGAAGGCGGGCTTCATCGTCGAAAGCAGCAGGTAAGTCAAAACGCGCTCAGCATTCGATTCTGCAAACGCATGGGTAAAGTTCTGATAATCCTGTGGACGAACTTCCTCTTCCTGCTCAAGCTTCAGCTCAATCCCCATGCTGACGGCAAGCTTAACCAGTTCTTGCACTTCTTCGAGATCGGGTGTGGGATGAACTCGATACACTCCCGGAATTCCTAACGCCTGTAGATGAGATGCAACGGTTTGATTTGCAAGTAACATTAACTCGACGATCATTGAGTGAATCGGCAGCAAGGAAGAAACGACAACCGCACCGAGAACGCCTTCATCATCGTAGTGGAACTTGCTGAAGGTAAATTTACCCGCTTCTTCGGGCGATTCTGAGCCATCGGGACGAGCGTAGATTTTCTCAGGCAGGTTTAGTTCAAACGCGCCTCGCTTGCGTCGCTGATCTTTAATCGCGTGGCTAAGGCGATCGAGCTGCGCCAACAGTTCAAAAATTGGCTCGAATTCTCTCAGCTCTTCGGTGTGCTGATCCGCCAAAATTGCTTCAGCTTGCTCATAGCTCAGTTTGTAATCCACCTGAATCACCGTCGGCTGAATCTCGAATTCCATCACTTGCCCGGATTCATCCAGCGTGATCAACACTGAAATGGCAAGGCGATCTTTTCCGGGTTGCAGCGAACAGAGATTGTCGGTGAGTTGCTCCGGCAGCATTGGGATTACCAATTCACCGAGATAAGCAGAAGTTCCGCGTCGTTGGGCTTCGCGATCAAGCGATGATCCCGCTTCCACATACCGCGCTACATCCGCAATGTGAATGCCTAAGCGCCAGTTCCCCGCCTTGGTTCGCTCTAACGTAATCGCATCATCCGCGCTGTCTTCGCTTTTCGCTTTGATCGTGAGGGTCGTCAATCCCCGTAAATCAACCCGTAAGTCAATTTCTGGCTTTGTCACCTTGTTCGGTAACTCCCTCGCGGCAGCTAAAACCGTTTCCGAAAACTCTCGCGGTAAGTCATGCTTGCAGCACACAATGTCAATATCTGCCGCATCATCATCTGCACCCAAAACTTTCGCCACTTTACCGAGTGGGGCGTGCTGCCCGATCGGATAGCGTTTCACCTGAACGTGCGCTAAATGATCGATCGCTTCATCCAGCGCCAGTCCGTTTTCATTCACCTGCAACTCAAACAACAAGCGATCGTCGAGAGGAACTGCCCGAAATTCACCCGCCTCGGTCTTTTTAATTCGGGCTAACACCGATGGATTTGACCGTTCTAAAATCAGACGAACTTCGCCTTCAGGACTGCGGCGACGACTGCCTTCTTTGGTGACGCGGACTAACACACGATCGCCATTCCAAGCGTGATTCAGTTGGCTTTCGCGAATGTAGATATCTTCCGAACCTTCGACATCTTGAATCGCAAAACAGAAGCCTTTACTCGAACAGCGTAATTTGCCTTCAACCACGCCGTCTTCGGTCACTCGGCGGTACTTGCCGCGTTCTTTGACCAGAACACCGACTTTTTCCAGTGCATCAAGTGCAATCTGTAAGCGGCGTAAACTGGCTTCGTCGTTGCACTCTAGCTTTTTCTCTAAAGCTTTGGGCGCAACCAATTTATCATCTGTGAAGTTAGCAAGTAACTCAGCGATCGAGAATTCCATGAAGCGGTATGTCCTCGTGTGTTCAACGGGGTGGTCAGGCTCAGCGGCTTTGAATTCGTCACTTATCACAAGATGTGATCGTTCAAGGCAGTTCTCGTACTGGCATCAAACGATCGCATCTTGGTAAATCAACAAGCCGATGAGCTTCCCAGTTTTAGCAGGTGGGAAGGCTGCGAACGGTGTGCAGGTGATCGATCGGAAGCGGGTTGAAGCTCCGAAGTTGACCAAAATCAACGGTTGCGGAAGTTCTGTTTCCAACTCAAAACACACTGCTGGGACTGCTGAATCCTGTAAAGTTGCTGTTCATCCCTGCAATCCGGATGGAGTAGCGAACTTTTGCGCGACTGCTCGACAGTCTTACGTCACCCAGTAAAGCGATCCCCCTTCTATTCTTACTCAGGTTGGGCGCGATGACACATCGATTCTGCAAGAAATGTAGAAGGTGGGTGGAGAGTGGGGAAAGAATTGCTTTTGCACAAGAGCGATCGGGTAGTCTCCTCAACGCTTATCCCTCGCTCCCCGCTTCTTTACCCTCGATAGCTAACATAAGCTATAGTGCGAGGGCAGATTTTAGAGCTAAGACGCAATGAGAAGGCTAAAACACTTCGCAAGCTGGTTATTGGTCAGCTTGATTTTATTTAGCTGTTCTGCTCCGGTGCAGGCAGATTCCACCAAAATTGATCCAAATTTTGAAGCCCAAGTTTTACAAGTCCTTCAGAAAAATCCCCAGGCGATTTTAGACTCGGTGCAAGCTTACCAGCGTGAGCAACAAGAAACTCAGCGCAAAGCACAGCAGTCCTTTATTCAGGAATTGCAGCAAAAGCCAAAAGCGGTGATCGCCCAATCACCGACTAAAGGAGCCGGAAAAACCGTTCTTGTTGAGTTTTCTGATTTTCAGTGCCCCTATTGTCAGGCGGCAGCCGGAACAGTGCGCGAGTTTGTGACAAAGAACCGCGATCGCGTCACACTGGTTTATAAGCATTTACCGTTAACTAGCATTCATGCTCAGGCACTCCCAGCCGCAAAAGCCGCTTGGGCTGCCGGACAGCAGGGGAAATTCTGGGAGTTTCACGATGGCTTGTTCGCACAGCAGCAACAGTTAGGTGAGCCGCTGTATGCGAGCTTGGCGAAAAGCTTAGGGTTAGACGTGACGCGCTTTGATCGCGATCGCAACTCTCAAGCTGCCGAAGCGGCGATCGCAGCGGATGTACAACTCGCAGAAAAGCTAGGCATTAATGGCACACCATTCTTTGTGATGAATGGTCGCGTGTTTTCAGGGGATGTTGAAATCGCTGCCCTAGAGCAGGTTTTAAGTCAAGCGCAGTAAAGCAAGGTGAGGAGTGAAGATGAAACGATGGATGGTTTGGGTTTGTGCAATGCCGGTCACGCTCGCGTGTGCCGCAGGCAGCGTACTTTCAACTCGTGCCATGGCACAAACGCCTAATCGCACGTATGCCCCGATTCCGCTGACTCCGGGGCGGGAAGTCAACGATCGCTTAGCCGATACGGATATTCCAACCGGAGACGGCAACTTTGCGCGGGATTATCTTGTGCAATTGCAGGCAGGGGATCAAATTGCGATCGATTTGTCTTCGGATAACTTCGATACGATCGTGGCGCTGATGTCTACGCGAGGAGCGACGATCGCAGAAAACGACGATGGTTCTGATGGCACGACCAATTCGCTGCTGTTTACGCGAATTGCGCGGGCAGGAAACTACATTGTGCGCGTGAAAGCGTTTGGAGAGACAGCAGGAGGCCCGTTTAAGCTGAAACTGACCCGATTAAGACCTACACCCTAAACAAAAGAGGCAACCGATATCAGTTGCCTCTTTTGTTTAGCTTAAGAAAAAATGATTGTCGTTAAACCGCTTCAAAGTTTTTCTCACCTGTGCGGATCCGAACCACTTGGTCAACGGGAGTAATGAAGATCTTACCGTCTCCAATTTCTCCGGTTCTGGCTGCCACGATGATTTTGTCAACCACCATGTCCACCTGATCGTCTTCGACCACGATTTCAATTTTGAGCTTTTGCAGAAACTCTACCGTGTATTCAGATCCCCGGTAGCGCTCAGTTTGGCCTTTCTGCCGTCCAAAGCCTCGGACTTCAGAAACAGTCATACCGACAATTCCAGCATTCACTAATGCAATTTTGACTTCATCGAGTTTAAATGGGCGAACAATCGCTTCTACTTTTTTCAAGCCTTACACTCCTTAATCCTAATTTCTATCGTTCGGGCATGACACTATGTATCATTGTTCACAAAGTAGATTTTGCAACATTTGATACAGATTCACAACTGAGTCTGCCCGATCGTAGTGCTGTTTCCGAGTTTCGCACGGAGCGATAAAAATCGGAATTCCCTGGTTGCAATTCGTAATTTCAGAATTGCAATGCGTTACGAATCAAGAAATTACTTAGCCGAAGGATTGAGTAAGGGACGCACCAGCAGGAAGCCTGCACCAAAAGCACTCACAACGATGAGTAAAATCACAGCGCCGAGCATCCAGCCGTTTAGCTCGATGCCTGATTCTTTTTCGAGTTTGAGTTTGCGCCGGGGTTGGCTGTCTTGCTCGATGACCAGCTTGTCGTCGTCCAGTGGTTTTAGCTCAAGGTGCGGCGGGATCACTTCAGCTTCCGGCTCTACGAGCATTCTCGGCGGCATCACCGGGATTTGAAATGAAACGGGTTCGCTGTCGAGGGTCAAATCGATCCGGGGCGGTGCCACAGGCTTGACTGGTGCGATCGAGTTAGAGAACTGGCGTAGGTTGAGTGCAGATTGAACGGCTTTTTCAATTTCCTGACGCAGTTGCTGATTTTGCTTGGTTAACTGCTGGTTTTGAGTTTTGATCGACTCCATTTCCGTTTTAGCTGCCTGGAGTTCGGCAACCACTTCTCGATAGACAGAGATGGGCACGGAGGGGGAATAACCAACCGACGGGGGCTGCGGGGGCAGGTTCACCGATCGGGGAGGCGTTTTTTGCGGCATTGGATTCATAGCAATAAGGTATTTCGGTCGAAGCGTAATGGAATGCCCTGAGAATAGCCGCAATTAAAGCAATCAAAGCGATTTTCGTCAAGATTCTTCTAGAAAAATTTCGATTTGGGGATCAATTTCGGGGATTGTACGGAGAAGTTCCTCAAGCGGATGGCGATCGTCGTGTAAATCCGATTGCTAAGATCAGTCAGGTTATTTTTTCAGATTCAACATGACACAAGCGCAAGAACGCCCAGAAGTGAAGTATGGGGAACGCCTGATCGAAGAAGGCAAGCTGATTACTTTTCCAAATCCACGACCGGGGCGACGCTACACGGTTTCGATTACGCTGCCGGAATTTACCTGTAAATGTCCGTTTTCGGGCTATCCCGATTTCGGCACAATTTATGTGAACTATGTGCCGGATCAGCGCGTGGTTGAACTCAAAGCGATCAAGCTGTATATCAATAGCTACCGCGATCGCTACATTTCTCACGAAGAAGCCGCGAATCAAATTCTCGATGATATCGTCGCTGCCTGCGATCCGCTAGAGATCTCTGTCAAAGCAGATTACACCCCTCGCGGGAATGTGCATACGGTGGTCGAAGTTAGCCATACGAAGCCCGTTTAAGCTGGCGCATTCCGAGCCATCCGACTGTGCTTCCGATCGCATAGGACGGAAAGTCTGACCACAGGAAGGTATTTCCGAGAATCAATCGTCCTGGAGGTGTGGCGCGGATGGCTTGGAGAAAAGGAGGCTGCCAGAGTTGCAAGAATTCGATCGCGCACGCAAAGATAAAAACGCCGATTACAGTTTTGGCGATCGGCGTTTTCGGAAAACAGAATTGAACCAGTGAAATAAAGAAGATTTGATAAGCAATACTTCCGAACACATCGCTAAACCAATTTGGAAATAGCGGCGAGAATCGTACGAAGTAACCGAGTGGAATGATGAGTGAGATCGTCAGCAGCAAAGAGACGCGATAAGGCATCTATACTCCATGTCCATCGCGACAAAATTCTGTTGAAAGAAGCTTGATATTGGATTGATGAAGCTGGGCAGTTTGCAAAAGTGCTTCAGTCGCTGCTCTCAATTCAGCGATTTCTTGACGCTGGGATTCAACCGTATTGTTGAGAAGTTCGATCGAAGTTCTTAGCGAAGCGTTGAGAGTAAGTTGGCTTCCGATCTCAGCTTCAAGCCGATCAAGTCGAGGCCTGTCTTGTATCACAGCGATTTACTCCTTAAGTTTGTGCAAGTTGGCTAGTTGGAGTTGATTCTGTTTGATTTTGGTCGATCGCGTCCAGGATTCCCAGAAATTCCCGTTCAAACGTGACTTGGGCGCGGTTGGTTCTGCCGCCAATGTAAATCGCGCCATCTTTCTCTAAGCCCCAAACTTGCGAGTGGGAAATATAGCTCATAATTACGCCTAGCATCAGTAGCCCGAAGCCGAGATAGACGATCGGAATACCCGGATCAGCTTTGATTTGTAGTCCGGTGCTACCGATGAGATCCACGATCGACAGTCGCACCCCTTTCACCTCGACTGCCATTCCTTTACGCACCGTAGCAATCAGCTTACCGTCCATGTCGTAAATTAACAGCAAGCCTTGTAAGTCTTTTGCCACTAGAGAAACACCATCGCTCATGTCTGGTTTTAACGGGAGCCAAGTCCCCCAAACTCGACCACCAACAGCATTCAGTTTTGCCATTGGAGATTGCAGCACCGGACTGTTATTCAGTCGGACTTGAATCGCTGCGATCGACCAGTCCGCTTGATACATCGTTACGCCGTTATGCTTCATCGGCTCATTGACGTGAATGGTTTTGCGATCGACCTCCTTTCCATCTTTGTCCAGCACAGACAGATCCGAATAGAACTGATCAATCTCACCCGTGGGCAGATAGTCAATCCAAAATCGATTCACTTTTACTGACCAATCCTGGGGAATTTGCGGAGCCGCCCAAACTCCCGCATCGACTACGTGATCGATTTTGAACGTGCCGCCACTGGGAACCATTTCTTGAGCCATAAAGCCTGTGGTTGCCCCGATTACGCCGCCCACCAAAACCAGAATCATGGCAGCGTGAACGACGATCGGCCCGACTCGCCCGATTAGTCCTTTGTGTGCATACAGCTTTTCGCCGTCCCGGAAAACCTTATAGTTGCGTTGTGCTAGCAGTTTTGAAACTTGATCTAAGTCACCCTTGGGGAACTCTGCGCTCAAGGCAAATTTACGAAATTGCCGCGACTCGCTGTAGAAGTTCCAAGTGCGGGAAAACCAGCGCAGCGCAGGTAATTGGCGCGTAAAGGTACAAGCCGTTAAGCTTGCGCCAAACAGAATCAGTAAAGCTAAATACCACCACGTTCGATAGACATGATCCAACCCTGCGGTTAATAACACTTTCCAAGTTAGAAAGCCAAACAGCGCAGGATGTTCAGGATAATTAGATTGGTAATACGCGATCGACTGCCCTTGTTCGATCACAGTTCCAGTAATGCTGAACACGGCGATCGCCAATAGCAGTACGATCGCCAACTTTAAATCTGCTAAAACCGGAAGTAATTCTTTTTTGAAATACCGTTTTGGAACGTTCACAAATTCTGCAAGAGTCATAATCTAAAGCGCAAACCGCGACATTAACGAAAACACACCAAATCCAACCAATAAAGCACCGCTCACAGGCGTAATCCAACCCGACCAGCGCCGCAACTCTAACAGTTTTTTAATCGCTGCCGTGAACGTTCCCGCTAAGATTAACGGTGCAACATATCCAGCCGTGTAACACAACAGAAGTGAACCCCCCAACACGGGATCTTTCGTCGTGGCAATCCAGGTCAAAATCGTCGCTAAAACCGGAGTGCTACAAGGCGAAGCTACTAACCCAAAGGTCACGCCTAAAAGATACGATCGCACCCCCGCAGGCAGTTCCTGAGAAATCCATTCCGTACCTCCAATCGACGGCATCGCAAAGGGTAACGCTTCAAGCAAATTCAAGCCCATCAAGATCGCGACGATACTGACCACGATCGGCAATCCCACGCCAACCTGCCCGTAAACTTTGCCAAGCAGCGTCGCTCCAATTCCCAATGCTGCTAAGGTGGTCGCCAATCCCAGCGAAAACCAGGTGGATTGCGCTGCCGCTTGCCAGCGAGACTTTGCCTCATACCCACCGATATAGCCAATCGTAATCGGTAGCATCGACAACGTGCAGGGAGTCAAACTGGTCAGCAATCCTGCCGCAAAAATCACACCAATGCTCACTGGAGTCAGATGTGCAAGCTGGGTTGAAACCAAGCGATCGGCGAACTGCGACAGTTCGTAGAGTTGAGTTTGGAGCGTCTCGAACATAAGGCAAATCTAAGAATATGAAGCGATTTGAAGCGCTTCTAATATTCTAGGATTTAACGAGACGGTCTGGGCTTGGTTCGTCGGGTTCGCGCTTCAGCAAACGAAACCACCTTAGAATTTTCGCCGATCGACATCACACTCGCTTCGCTACTTTCACGCGCTACCCGAATGAGTAACGCTGCACACACTAAACTCGAAATCATCGAATTCATCCCATAGCTGAAGAACGGCAGCGGTAATCCCGTAGTTGGCAGTACCCCCGTCGCAACCCCGATGTTTAAGAGCGACTGACCCACCAGCATCACCATCACCCCGATCGCCACTAGCCGATGAATTGCATTCTTCGCGCCCCGCGCCACAATTAATGCCAGCGTTGCATATGCAGCCAACATCAGCATCAATAACAGACCGCCGATTAAACCAAACTCCTCCGCAAACACCGCAAAGATAAAATCGGTGTACTGAATTGGCAAGTAAAACAGTTTTTGCTGCGATGAACCAAAGCCCGATCCGGTAATTCCCCCCGATCCAACCGCTAACAAACTTTGAATCAATTGATAGCCATCTTGCAGTGGATCAGCCCAAGGATTGAGAAAGGACATCACCCGCCGTCGCTGGTACTCTCGGATACTAATACTAAGCACTGCCAGAGTCAGACCTGCTGCTGCGGTTCCCCCCAGATAAAGGTAAGGCAATCCTGCCGCAAGTGCGACCAACCATAGCGTCATGCCACAAAGCGCGGTGGTGCTTAAGTTCGGCTGAAGCAAAATTCCGACTAGCAGCAAACAAAATAGCCCGATCCAAGTCAGCCGCACTCGCCAAGTCAGCCGCTCCCATTGTCCAAAAATCCGCGCACTCTGTAACACCAGAAATGGTTTAATCCACTCTGACGGCTGAAACAAAAACGTGCCGACCTCAAACCAGCGCTGACCGCCATTCACTTCTCGCCCAATTATCGTAGTCAGCAGAATTCCGCCGAGTAATCCAATAAACGCGAAACTCGAAATGCCCTGGATATACCGAAGTGGGGAATGAATCAGGATATTGAACAAAATCATGCCGATCGCGATCGCGACCAGTTGCCGCTTAAAGTAGTGCAACCCATCACCGATCGCATCTCCGACAGGAAATGAGGCACTATACATCACCGCAAGCCCAACAAACAACCAGACGAACGTGAGCCAGCGCAACAATCGGGGAGTCACTGCCCAATCCATCGCGGTTGTGTCAAAAAACGGAATGTAGTGCCGCCAGTTCATCGATTTGTTAACTCCGATCGCAATTTTTCTAGATCATCCAGCAGAAACACCGTCAATTGTCCTGAGTAGGCTCTGCCGTTCTCGGTTTGAGCAATCTCAAGCCAGTAGGCAAAGCGTTCTCCCTGTCTTAACTCTCCTTGCAGCGCCGCGATTTGGGAATTTTGCTGAGTCACTGCTTCTTGGATGCGTGCCTCGGTTGGGTAAGATTTGACGATCGTGCTTGCCGCAAAATCTTGAGCAATCTCCAATCCGTAAATCAATCGCACCGAGTCCCGGAGCCGATTCAAAGTCACGCCGTTTCGCATATCGAATAGCGACAGCGTTTCACTGCGAATAATTCGCCCTCCGGGTGCAAGTCGAGTTATTTTACCAGGTGGATACAACGACGCATCAAATGTTAGCTGTTGTGCGGCGGTATTGACGCGGCGAACTAAAAACTTTTCGTTTTGACTGGGGCGAATGGTGGAATTCGACTGCATCCACACAGCAGCTTCGTCGATCGTTTGTCCGGGGATCGCTTGTGCCGGGGTCGCCATCAGCATCAGTCCACCCATGATTAAGCCAATCTTTTTCATTGCTCCTACTCCAAACAAGACAGGCTTATGATTCACCCGTTTGGCTCAATTGCAACTTTGATTACTTTTCGTTGTTTCATGTCCTGAAAGACTTGCTCTAGGTTTTGCAAGGGTTGGCGATCGCTGATCAATAGCTCAAACGGAATTGTTTCACTTGCAAGCAGATCGAGCGCTGAGCGGACAAACTCCGGAGTGTTATGAAACACTCCTTTGAGCGTCAGTTCATTGTAGTGGAGTTGGTCAGTATTGACGGAAATTGTTGTATCACGTGGACAGCCTCCGAATAGGTTGACGGTCGCGCCCGGACGAGCGCAGGCGATCGCGGTTTCCCAGACGCTCGGAATTCCGGTGGCTTCGATTACAATATCTGCGCCCCATCCGTCTGTTAGTTCTTTTACCAATTGCGGCAAATCCGGAATTTGCCGGTAGTTAAAGGCTTCTACCGCACCGAATTTTTTCGCAATTTCTAATCGTTGCTGGTTGCCTCCAAACACATAAAATTCTGTGTTTGAAGCCATAGCCGCGACGAACATTAAGCCGATCGCACCATCACCCAGTAAAACAACGCGATCGCCGGATTTATAGTTTGATCTCGAAACGCCATGCAGCACACAAGCTAGAGGTTCTGTCATCGCGGCGATCGCATCTGGAAGATGATCGGGAATGGATAAAAGATTGCGCTGAACGATCGCGCTTGGAATTTTCAGATACTGGGCGAATGTACCGTTGTTGAAGCTGAGATCGGTACAGAGTGAGAATTCTTGGCGGTTGCAGAAAAAACAGGTCAGGCAAGGCGCGGAATTGTTGGCAACGACGCGATCGCCAATTTTCCAGTTTGTTACAGAGTTGCAGATCGCAACAATTTCTCCAGCGGCTTCGTGTCCAAACAACGTTGGCAAGTTCAGCATTTTGGCGTGTCCGCCGCGTCGCCAGACTTTCAAATCTGTGCCGCAAGTTGTCGCGGCTCCGACCTTGATCACGACTTCTCCGGCTGCGGGCGTGGGATCTTCTACCGTTTCTAATCGCAGATCTTCCTGTCCGTAGAGTAATGCAGCTAACACAACGCTCCTCGGTTATTTGAACAAATTTATTGAACTGCGATCGCCAAACTAAAAAATCCGAAGCGGCGATGCAGCGCCCCAAATCTAATGCCCTCCAGCGCAGCCAGTAGCTTTTCACCAAGCGTCAAACAAAGATAAAGCAAACCGGCAAACAACGCAATGCTGATTAAACCGCCAACTACTCGTCGATTTGAAAATGCGGGAATTCCAAGCGAATAACGCAACGAGTCGGTTTACAAAAAGTCCGATCGTGCTACTATCAAGCGTATTGAATACGGTAAATCAATCGGATTATTGTATTTTAATTGAAGCCATCTCTGTAGATCGCTTTATTTAGCGATGCAGAACTTCCGTTAAATTACGAGGTTTGCTCATGCAGTCCATTCTTCCGTCTGTCGTTTCGCGATCCCAATCTGCAACGCGAACGTTTAAGCGGCGATCAATTATTCCGCTTCAACCAGTGGCGCTTTGGCGAATTGAATCGGGAGTCGTCCGAACACTCAGTTGGCTAGAAGATGGCTCAACAATCACCCTGGGATTGTGTGGAGCAGGTGATGTTGTGGGGAAATTGCTCTGCGCGATCGACCCCTATCAAATCGAGTGTTTAACCGAAGTAGAGGTAACACCCCTTTCTCCCAATGAGTGGTGTCCTGATCCTGCTTTTCTTTTAGCGCGAGTCCAACAGGCTGAAGAGTTTATGCTGATTCGCAGCCATCGTCGAGTTGAAGAAATGCTATTAAAGCTGCTCACTTGGCTATCAAAGAAATTTGGGCGCGAAGTGCAACACGGTCATCTGATTGAGTTGCGCCTGACCCATCAAGACCTAGCAGAAATGTTAGGAACAACTCGCGTCACGATTACTCGTGTCCTTAAACAATTCGAGCAACAAGGTATTGTTCAACGACTACCCAATCAGGTGACATTACTACAACCGGAAGCAACTTGGCACTATGAAATTTAAAGCGCTAAGAATCAACTTGCTCAGATCGCGTAGCATCTAGGTTAATAGATGGTTCTGGAGTAAAAACAGCGACTACGGTGGCGAAACCAAGCGCCAAGAGAAACAGAACCGCGATCGTTTCTAAGTCTGACTTCAGCAGCTTTAACCAGGATTGTTTCTGCCCACCATCGAGCAGCGACAACAGTCGAGTAAGCATTAGAGATCACCGATGAATGATGTAATTGGACTTTTGCAGCTTGATACGAAGAGGCTCTACAAGATGTGACATACAATTTCCTGAAGCGATACCACAGAACTTAGCCCGAATAGTTGTGTGGAACTCTAAAAATTGTTGTCTGCAATATCCGGTTCCAGGAGCGATTAGCGAATTGCAGTACAAGCCCATTGCAGTGCAAGTTCATTGAAAGTGGTTAGTTATTGATAATATTCAGCTTCCTGGTAGTTGAGCATTCTCGACCAAGCCGAGCAACTCTTGCGGCAAGTGAAGCATTTCCTGCCACAACTGAGCGGGACTAATTCCAAACAAATACTGCAACCCAAAAACAATCGCAATAATTGTTAGGAGCAATCCTCCGGCCCCGCTTAAAATTCTTAATAGGAGTCGGAGCAGTAGAAATGCTACAACGATCGCTGAGATAACTAACACAGTTTGTGAATCGACAGATGCCAGCAAATTATCCATAGCTTTAGAGCAAAGAAGTCCGCAGCATTATTTTATTATCGTTAAAGCACTGGATAAGTTTAGGAGTAGCACTTACTTGATCGCTGCTATTGACTAACATAGCGGAAAGCAAACGGTAAACGTTGTTCCTTGATTCTCACCTGCACTTTCTACCGTGACTGATCCTTGGTGCAGTTCCACCAGTTGACGCACGATCGCTAAGCCCAAACCTAATCCTTTCTCAGAAGCCGCATTGGCCGCATCCTGACGAAAACGATCAAATACATAAGGCAGAAACTCCGAGTGAATCCCGATTCCAGTATCAATCACTTTGATTTGAGCCGTGGATTGATTGCTAGTCAGTTGCACGGTGATATTTCCACCTTCAGGCGTGAACTTAATCGAGTTGGTCAGCAGATTCAGAACAATTTGCTGCAAACGTTTGGGATCGCCAGAAATTGTTGCATCGAGATCCACTGCATTAAAGTCAATGTAAAGCTGCTTTGCTTCTGCTGCAAGCTTCACCCCCTCAATTGCTGCTGAAATGACACTATATAAACTAACCGCCATTAGCTTGAGCGTCAGTCGCCCGTGCACCATTCGAGACATATCCAGCAGATCTTCGATCAGTTGAGATTGAACTTCGGCGTTGCGCTCGATCGTTTCTAAAGCACGCTCAATTGAATCGGGATCGAGCCTGCGGGTACGGAGAATTTTCGCCCAACCTAAGATTGCGTTGAGCGGGGTTTTCAGTTCGTGCGTCACGATCGCAAGAAATTCATCTTTATCTTGGTTTGCGGTTTCTGCTTTGACCCGCGCTGCTTTTTCCAGCGTTAACAATTGAGAACGATGTAACTCTTGATGCTTTATCTGCGTGATATCTTGTGTAATTCCTAGCATTCGCACAGGTTCACCTTGCTCATTCCGGTGAATTTGTCCTTTGCAGCTTAACCAGCGAATTTCTCCAGTTGGCTTAATGATGCGATATTCATTCTGTAGTTCTGTTGCAGACTGTAAGGCATGAGACAACCTTGCTTGGGCTGCGGCACGATCGCTAGGATGAACCATCGTTTCCCAGGCTTGAAGCATGGTCGGGCAGTTATTGGAGTCAAGTCCGACTAGCTCGATATAATTTGGTGACCAGGACAACCGATCCGTCACCAAATCCCATTCCCAAGCCCCCATTTGTGCCGATTCGAGCGCTAAGCGTAGGCGATCTTCGCTTTGTTTTAGCGCGATTTGGCTGTAGTGCAGTTGTCTTAGGTGCTGCTCGTTGTCGAATGCAGTTTGGTGACGCAGGATGGCACTTTGTAGCGTATGTCGTAGCACTTCCGGCGTAAGACTGCAATCGAGAATATAGTCTTTTGCGCCTGCTTGCAGAAACTCGTAGGCAATTGCAGTTGAAGAAACAATCACCACGATCGGCAAGACTGCCTCGTATTGTTCAAACTCTGTCAGGTCAGCAAGCTCTGAGTTGAATAAGATTGCTTGAGGAATTGTGTGCTGCAAAATTTTCAGCGCAGAGCAGCTAGAATCAGCCTGAAGAACTTGGTAATTGATCCCATCGCTCTGAGATAAATACCGCTCGTAGGCTTGTCGATCGTCGGGGGAGCGATCAACAATCAAAATAGTACAGTGCTGCTCCATGATCGCTCTGCCGGGGTGAAACTTCCGAGAAGACGCAGACAAGATTTCGGAGTAAAGGAACACATAAACGTGAAAAGCACCTCTATCCTAAGTGATAAAGATGAGCTTTAGATTAAGAGAAAGTATGAATATTCTTTAAGATATCTCAGTTGACTTGCGATCGCAAGCAGAGCGTCGAGCAAACTTGCTGAAAAATAGTTAGGTCGTGCTTAAGTTTAAGAATTTAGAGATAAGTTTTTTACACGCAGTTAGGGATCTCCGACTGCTTGAAAGAAACGGAGATCCCTGTGTTTATCCTTAGTGTCCTGCTTTCGTTGTGTCGTCGTCTCCCTGAGTCGGTGAACCGGTTTCAGTCTGAGAAATCACAGTTTTTCCAGCATTATTGCCGCTATAGTATTGCCATTTCCAATCCTCTACTTCCGGCATATCTTTCCCGTGCTGCACGATGTAGCGATTGTGTTCCGTTAGTTTATCCCGTGCGATTTGTTTGACATATGCGCCAACAGTGAGCAACTTCGGAACTCGATCGATCGCATCCTGCACCAGATGAAAGCGATCCAAATCATTCAGCACAACCATATCAAACGGAGTTGTCGTTGTGCCTTCTTCTTTGTATCCCCGCACATGCAGATTAGAGTGATTGGTGCGGCGGTAAGTGAGACGGTGGATTAGCCACGGATAGCCATGAAACGCGAAGATTATAGGCTTATTAGTCGTGAAGATTGAGTCAAAGTCACGATCGGACAATCCATGCGGATGTTCTGACTGCGGTTGTAGCGTCATCAAGTCCACCACATTGACGACGCGAATTTTCAGATCCGGGAAGTAATGCCGCAGAAAATCAACAGCAGCTAACGTTTCTAAAGTGGGAACATCCCCTGCACAAGCCATCACGACATCCGGCTCAGATCCTCGATCGTTGCTTGCCCAGTCCCAGATTCCAATCCCTGCAGTGCAATGATTAATTGCACTGTTCATATCCAGCCACTGCAATTGGGGCTGCTTTCCAGCAATGATCACATTGACATAGTGACGGCTCCGCAAACAGTGATCTGCAACAGATAACAAAGTGTTTGCATCCGGTGGCAAATATACACGAGTTACACTCGGTTTTTTGTTCAGTACCACATCAATGAAACCGGGATCTTGGTGCGTGAATCCGTTATGGTCTTGTCGCCAAACATGGGAGGTCAACAGATAGTTGAGCGATGCAATCGGTCGTCTCCAGGGAATGTGACGACAGGCTTCCAACCATTTAGCGTGTTGATTGAACATTGAATCAACAATGTGGATAAAAGCTTCATAACATGAGAAGAATCCATGTCGTCCGGTGAGCAAATAGCCCTCTAGCCAGCCTTGACAAAGGTGTTCGCTCAGCACTTCCATCACGCGCCCATCGAGTGAGATGTGATCGTCGCCTGGAAGAATTTCGCCTGTGAAAATGCGATCGGTGGCTTCTAAAACCGCGTTTAAGCGGTTGGAATTGTTCTCATCCGGAGACATCACGCGGAAATTTTGAGTGTCCTCGTTGAGCCGCATCACATCGCGTAGATATTTACCCAATACCCGCGTAGACTCGGTTTCGACTTGCCCCGGAGATTCAACCGGAACCGCAAAGCTCTCGAATTCCGGTAGTTTGAGCGCTTTGAGTAAAGCACCACCGTTGGCGTGAGGATTTGCTCCCATTCTGCGATCGCCCTTGGGTGCGAGTTCCGCTAATTCAGGAATCAGCCTTCCGGTTTGATCAAACAATTCTTCTGGTTTGTAGCTCCGCATCCATTCTTCGAGCATTCGTAGGTGATCCGGCTTGCTTGCCATTTCAGACAGCGGAACTTGGTGAGCGCGGAACGTATTTTCGATCTGAATGCCGTCAACGATTTTGGGGCCTGTCCATCCTTTCGGTGTTCTCAGGATCAGCATGGGAAACTGCGGACGTTCTTTAAATCCGTGAGTCCTCGCCTCTCGCTGGATGCCCTGAATTTCCTGAACAATCTTATCCAGCGTTCCTGCCATCAATTGGTGCATGGTTGCCGGATCATCCCCTTCCACAAAGTAAGGCTTATATCCGTAACCCACAAAGAGATGCTCTAGTTCTCGATCGCTCAATCGTGCCAAAACGGTTGGATTCGCAATCTTATATCCATTGAGATGCAGGATTGGTAGCACTGCTCCATCCCGCGCTGGATTAATGAACTTATTTGAGTGCCAACTGGTCGCCAAGGCTCCGGTTTCTGCCTCTCCATCACCCACCACGCAGCAGACGAACAAATCTGGATTATCAAACGCGGCTCCGTAGGCATGAGCGATCGAGTAACCCAACTCGCCCCCTTCATGGATTGATCCCGGAGTTTCCGGTGCAGCGTGGCTCGGAATTCCACCCGGATAAGAAAACTGCGTAAACAGGTTGTCTAATCCCGCTTCATCTTGGGTGATGTGCGGATAAAGCTCGGTGTATGTACCTTCTAGATAAGTATTCGCAACCATCCCAGGCCCACCATGTCCAGGCCCAGCAATGTAAATCACATTCAGATCGTAGCGGCGGATCAACCGATTGAAATGGACGTAGATAAAATTCAAGCCTGGTGTCGTTCCCCAATGTCCCAGCAGACGGGGTTTGATGTGTTCAACTTTTAAGGGCTGCTTGAGTAGAGGATTGTCTCTAAGATAAATTTGTCCAACCGAAAGATAGTTCGCAGCACACCAGTAAGCATTTATTTTCTGTAGTTCGTCTGGACTTAGTGGTGTAGAAATTGGGGCGGAATTTGCGACTGTCATGAGGATGATTGGATAAGGAAACCGCGCTCCAGTATCGAAAATGTTAATTAGTTTTATCTCTTCCAAAAGAAGGAATCTCAGTCAGGAAGGGTTCGTTGGGCGGGATTTGCAAGTAGGAAAGATAGATTTATGCGGATGCATTGGGAACACTATTCAAAAAGTTTGCAACTGCCGACGAACAAAGGGTGAAGTCTGATGGATCGAGAGCAACTGGATCATGCCCCCCAATCAAGCCAACTGAATGGAAAACTCGCTCCATCTCAGCAAAATCTGGATTTGCAGGAAATCGAAGACTTGCAAGCCACAAAAGCGCAACTGCAAAAAGATGTGGCGGAGTTACGATCGCAGCGCGAATCCCTGCAAACCGTTGGCAAATCCAAACTATCGAAAGCAAAACTAGGACTCTGGTTAATCTTAGTCTCGACCCTTGCGCTTTCGATTCATAACGTGATTGTGCGAATTACGATCGGGCAGCGCGTGAATGTCCTCGGTTTGTTCTCAGCAGGCGGATTCATCCAACCGACGATCGGGAACTCGCTCTTAATTCTCTGGATGCGGATGCTGATCGTAGTGCCATTAATGATGGGCATCGCAGCATGGCTTTATCCTCCTGCATGGCAAGATTTACAGCGATTGATTTTGAGCCGCGATCGTCGCCCTTTGTGGCACATCGTCGCCAGTGGCGCGTTTTTATTCCTGTCACAAGTGCTGATCTACATTGCGATCGCTCAGATCGGGCCCAGCGTGGCAGTGACGATTTTATTTATGTACCCCTTGTTCACGGTTCCTTTAGCTTGGTGGTTGTTCCACGATCGACCGACGCGCCTGCGGATTGCCGTCATGGTTCTGATCCTGATGGGCGTGATTCTTGCGGCAGCTCCCAGACTAATTGCCGCGAAAATTGGCGGGGGCATCATTGTGGCGGTGCTGTCCGGGATTGCATTCGCGCTGTATCTGATTTTGATGCAGCTTGGCTTTCGGAAAGCGCATCCCATCCCTGTGAGCGTGGTGCAATTTCTGACGGTTCTCGTATTGTCGAGCGTAAGTTTATCACTGCCGATCTCGCTGGGGGTTTCGGTGCTGCCAGATGCCAGAATGGGCTTCTTCGGAGGCGGCTTGATTTTGGGAGCGTTTACGCTGGTGGGTTACTTGGCGAATAACTTTGGGGTGCGATATATGGGAGCGGCACAGGCATCGATCGTCGCCTCTAGTGGGCCGGTGATGACCGCACTTTTAGCCGCGCTGATGATTGGAGCAACGCTGGAAGGAGTGCAGATTCTCGGTATTTTGCTGGTGACGGTCGGGGTGACTGCATTAAGTTTTGAGCGCATGAGAAAAACGACAAAATCCGCTTGATCCTGACTCGGTAGAATGAGAACGGCGTTGATTGAGAGAAACGATGCGATTTTCGGTGTCGAGTGGATCGGGACAAGTGTTGGCAAACGGTAGATTAATTATTCAAACGGATGAGTCAGGAGTGCAGCGATTGTGTTTTGAAAGCGATCGCGGCACTTTCATCGAAGGCGGCGAAATTTCTCCAGAGGGTGATCTCATTGAAGCTGCACAGGAACTCTACCGCCAGTTTTTCCGTGCTTGGGGCGTAATGGGGATTACGATGACTTCGATCGCGCCCTAGAAACCCCAGTTGTAGTTCAGGTTGTGATTACAGAAAGACGTAGCAAATACGCTTCAAAAGCCAGTTAAAGTCAATGGATTGCAGCGTTGCAAACAAAACTCAACGCTGCACAGGAACCTACAAAACTGGCTTGTTGCAAGTCGGCTCTCTGTATGCCCTAGAAATTAAGAAAGAACCTGAAATCGGCTAACAAGGCTAGACGATCGCATAAAAAAATTGCTCATAACGAATTCGCAAGAACTCACTATGAGCAGATCAGAAACTTCGGCTTAGTTCTTCACTACGATTCGATCTTTCGTTTGAATCGCTTGTGTTTCCCTTTCCCAGCGACCGAAGTCCCATGCGTCGTTTGACGCAAAGAGATTTCCCAGATTTCTCTAGAACCTAGAGTAACGGCTTAGAGTGGAAATTTTGGGTAGAAATCGGGTAGAAATCGGGTAGTTTATTTTGCTTGCTTGAGGCGATATCCGACTCCGTGTACGGTTTCAATGAAATCTTCTGGAGCACCTGCGATTTTTAATTTCTGCCGCAAGCCCTTGACGTGCGACTTAACCGTTTCTTCCGTCGGCGGATCTTGCAGCGACCAGAGCCGATCGATAATGTTCGATCGACTCAAGATTCGTCGTCCGCTTGTTGCTAATAACTCTAATAATGCGTATTCTTTCGGAGTGAGCTGCACGAACTCACCCGCATAAGTGACTTCATGGGTTCCGGGATCAATCTGCAATTCGCCCCAAGTGATCAAGGTTGGAGTGTTTAGCGTGCCTCGTCGCAGTAGAGCACGGATTCGCGCCATTAGTTCTTCTAGATCGAAAGGCTTTACCATGTAGTCATCTGCACCCGCATCGAGTCCGAGAATTTTGTCGGCGATCGTATCTCGCGCAGTTAGCATTAGAACGGGTGTAGTCGAATTGTTTGCCGCAGTTCGGAGGCGCTTACATAAGCTAATTCCATCGAGTTTTGGCAGCGTCACATCTAGCACGATGAGATCGTAAGACAGCGATGAAATCCAATTCCAGGCAGACTCGCCATCTTTAACAACATCCACTGAATAGGCGCGATCGCTTAAAGCTTCCGTCAGAATTTCTGCCAAATGCAGATCATCTTCAACAACTAGAACTCGCATATCAGGATAAAGGCTAAATCGATCGATACTTTAATACGAATGCAAGAGGCAGTTATTTTTTGCTTCTAAACTCTTTATTTTTTCTTGGTTTTTGACAATAAAAGAATGGCTTTCTTAAACACTCCAGAACGAAATTGGTTGATTGCAGGCTTTGGATTTTTGATTGCAATACTCTGCTTTAGTAGCGTCATTTCCTATCAAAATACCTATCAGCTAACACAGAGTAGTTATAAATCCCAGCAGATCTATGAAACGATTAAGGGTTTAGACGATGTTCTCGTGGAAGTTACGATCGCAGAGTCTGCAAGACGCGGATATGTCTATTTGGGAAATCAAGATGAGCTAATTCAGTATCAATCAGCAATTCAAAAAATTCCTCATAAATTCGTTCAACTACAGAAACAGTTTGATCCGAGTTCTCAGGAATCGCAAAAGCTAGGAAAAATCTACGATCTAGTATCACAAAGAATTAAGCTATTGCAGGAGTCGATCGCGCTCTACCAAAGAAATACTGAGGCGGTGCTTTACCAAAGAATGATAACTAATCAAAGTATTGGATTACGGGCACAAATTGTAACTGCGATCGCAGCTCTAGAGCAGCAACAGCAAGCGGAACTCAATCAATCGGTCGAAACGACAAGAAGAAGTATTCATGACCGAAAACTCATCGAGCTTTGGATTACGTTTTCTGGCTTTATTGCAATATTCACCTGTTTTGTCGCGCTTTATAGCCAAATTATACAAAGGCAGCAAGCAGAAACACTTCAGCATAAACTTGCCCAACAAAAAGAAGTCAGTGAGCTTAAATTGCGGTTTTTCTCAATGGTTTCGCATGAGTTTCGGACTCCGTTAAGTGTCATTCTAGGTTCGGTTCAACTTTTGATCGAGGGTAATTCAAAGTGGGGAGAAGAACGTAGACTGAAAAATCTTGATCGTATTCAAACGGCTGCACAAACGATGAAGCAGCTTTTTACAGATGTGTTAACGCTCACCAGGGCTGAAAGTGGAAAACTAGAATGCAATCCAGAAGCGATCGATTTAGAGTCTTTTTGCCTGAATTTAGTTGAAGATTTTGAGATTTCTACTGCGGGAAGCCACATTATTGAATTTCAAGCAGAACAGAAAGTCATTCATGCAAATTTAGATGAGAGGTTGCTCTACCTGATATTAAGCAATTTGCTCTCAAACGCAATCAAGTATTCTGATTCAGGAAGCAAAATCTTATTGAGATTAGATGGCACAACTGAATACATTAGATTCCAAGTACAAGATGAAGGAATTGGAATTCCAGTAGACGATCAATCCAAATTATTTGAACCGTTCTTTCGAGGGCAAAATTCAAATCATGCAGCAGGTACAGGATTAGGACTATCTGTGGTTAAGAAATGCGTAGATTTGCAAAATGGTTTGATCTCCATTCAAAGCCAGAAAGAACGGGGGACGATCGTAACAGTTGAATTTATGCGATGTGAATTTGAGCGATCTCTATCCAAAAACAACCGTTCGATTTCCATACACTAAAACACGATTTTGTAGATGTAATCTTACCGCTCTTGCAAGTACAATTCGCTCTAAGTCTTTGCCCTTGCGAATCAAATCTTTTACATCATCTCGATGGCTGACTCGTACCACATCTTGTTCGATGATTGGGCCTTCATCTAAATCTTCTGTAACGTAATGCGCGGTTGCACCAATGATTTTGACCCCGCGTTCAAAGGCTCTTTGATAAGGATTTGCACCCGCGAATGCAGGCAAAAACGAGTGGTGAATATTGATCACGTTTGGAAATTTAGCGATGAAATTCGCGCTTAGAACCTGCATATATTTCGCTAATATCACCAAATCAATTTGATATTTCTTCAAAATCTCTAACTGATTTGCTTCTTGCTGTAGCTTTGTTTCTTTTGTAATGGGAATGTGGTGGAAGTCAATATCAAACTGCTGCGCGATCGCTCCTAGCTCTGCATGATTGCTGATAATGACGGGAATCTCTGCTTTGAATTCTCCCGATCGCTGTCGCCAAATCAAGTCATATAAACAATGGTCTTGTTTACTCACCCAAACCGCAATTCGAGGCACCGTATCTGAGAAGTGTAATTGCCAGCGAGCATTCAGCGGTGTTGCAATGGCTCTAAACGCTGGCTCAATCACTTCGCGAGGTAAATGGAATCCTTCAAGCTGCCATTCAATGCGATTAAGAAATAAACCCGCAGAAAAATCAGTGTGTTGATCTGCGTGAATAATGTTTCCACCGTTTGAGTAAATGAAGTTTGCAATCTTTGCGACCAAACCTTTTTGGTCGGGGCAAGAAATTAAGAGTGTTGCAGTTGGAGTATTCATTGAGGAGAAGCAGTTGGAGTCACTGAAGGAGAAGGTTTTGGTTGGTCGCGTTTCCATTCACTTAAAGGTCGATCAACCGCATTTTGAAAATTAATTGGAACTAGCAATACCGAAAGATCTTGATTTATATCCGCAGGTGGATCAACTAAAGCATAAAGAAAATTGCGATTAAAATTTGGCTTGCCAATTACTAAACGATGATTTTTCTGATTGCTGAGTTTAACATCAACCGTCGCCGATGGCTGATCTAAACCAAATTCAGATTTTCTGGCAGCAGGAACGTTAAAGGTACGATCGCTTTTCCCCGCCGTGAGGAGATTGAGGAGAAAAGCGATCGAGCTTTCATTTGCGGGCGCAACTTCTGGCTTTCTCAATGTCCAGATCGGTGCTTTTTCAAATTCCAATGTTTGTTTTGGAGTTTTCACGGTGAAGGCTTGAATCTCTTGTTCTTTAAAATTGAAAAGCGGTTTCTCGTCTGCCTTTGCTTCATCAATTTGAGCCGGTTTTTTTGACTCGGTGTAGTAAACAAAACCACCAAGCGCCAAAGCCGCAAGTACAAGAGCTAACGAAGTGCGCTGAAATTTCATAAGCGATATCAAATCACCGCAGCTATTTTAGAAGATTTCGCTGTCCGATGGCTCAATTAGGAGGAAAACAGCCCAAGCTATTTCAGAGAACTCAAGACATGAGTAAAAGCCTCTCGAAGTTGTGGTAAATATCGAGCCGCAAAGATTCCGCCTAGAAATCCAAATAAATGTTCTTCCCAGGAGATCCGTCGATGAATCGGTAACAAACCCCAAAGAAATTTACCGTGAAAAAATGCAGTAAAAACTAGTAGCAGAACATTGAGAGCATTACGATCGAAAAATGCCAAAGACATCAAAAATCCCAAATACCCAAACGTCACGCCGCTTGCACCAATATGAACGGTACGATCGCGCCCCAACAACCATGTCCCTAGTCCGCTCGTTAATGCAACGGTTGCCGTGATTGCACCAAAGTTTTCAGGATTTTGCAGCACAATTAGTCCGCCATAGGTAAGAAATGCGAACGAATTGCTGTACAGATGCCCCCAGCCTCCATGCAAAAATGGTGCAAACGCTACACCCCACAATCCCATCCATTCACGCGGACGTACCCCAAACCGATTTAGCGACCTACGTAAAATTAGAAGATTGACGATCGACACAACCCAAGCCAACAGCAGCAGATATCCTAGAATTTTGGCTTGACTCAACCCATTCATCAGCGCAGTTTGGCTAAGATCGTTCATAAATAAAAAATTCGGAATTCAGAAACTTAATCTCTCACATTTTCTACATGGAAACGCCAACTCTTCTGGAAACCGCAGATATCTATTTGTGGAATACGATCGCCCCCATTGCTAATCAGCTTGACGAAGATGTGGAGCTTCTACGATCGGCGCTACGAGGATTAGGAGATCGGCATCTTCTCGCGCTCCGAGTTCCTAAAATCTATAACGGTGCAGAATTGGAGAATCACTTGTTCCACTCGTTTCAAGAGCAAGTTGCGCGATTTTCAGGAGCATTGGCATTTCTGCAAACTCAGCATCAGAGTGCGGGCGCGATTTTATCCAAAAGCAACAATGAAGACCTGAAACAGGCTTATCTACCTTACCTGGCGACGGGTGAAGCATTAGTGGGAATTGGATTTTCGCATCTGCGACGACATGACAATCCACCTTTAAAGGCGGTACCTTTGGCAGGCGCAAGCGCCAACGAAACCAACAGCGGCTATCAACTCCACGGTCACATTCCCTGGATTACTGGATTCGGCTTTTTTGAAACCGTTCTAGTTGCAGCACTGCTTCCCAACGGTCAAGCGGTCTACGGCATGATTCCCTTTACCGATACGGCGCAAAATTCCGGTGGTTCAATTCGCTTTAGTAAGCCGATGCAGCTTGCCGCCATGAGTGCTACGAATACCGTCACCGCAGAAGTGACTGAATGGAATTTAGAGGCTTCAGAAGTGGCGTTTGTGGCTGAGGCGGGATCAATTTTTAAGAACGATCGCATCAATGTTCTCAATCACAGCTTCTTTGCGCTCGGTTGCGCTCAGGCTGGACTCGATATTGTCAGCCACGCTCAAGAAACGAAGCCTTATTTGTCGATCGCGCCTGCCTATGAAACGCTTCTAGAAGAATTAAAACTCTGTCGTGATTTTATTTATTCAGCTCAGGAGCAGAGTTTTGAGGAGCGATTGAACTTGCGAGTTTGGGCGATCGATCTAGCGATGCGATGTGCTCATGCAGCAGTAGTCGTGTCGAGCGGTGCGGCAAATTCTAAGCAGCATCCCGCGCAGCGAGTGTATCGAGAAGCGCTCGTATTTTCGGTGGCAGGTCAGACAACCGCGGTATTGGAAGGGACGCTCGATCGCATCTCTGCAACCTCACGCCGCCATCGGTAGAGTCAATTAACAAAAAACTCCCGAATCTACGATTCGGGAGTCAATCAAACTACAGATAGTTATCGAGCAAGCGTTCGGCGCTTCGTGACCATCTTGTAAGCTTCAAGAATATCGCCTTCAGCCCAATCCTTAAAGTCGTCAAGACCGATACCACACTCGTAACCCGAATTCACTTCTCGCGCATCTTCCTTCATCCGCTTCAGCGAGTCCAAGTTGCCAGAGTAGATCAACTTACCGCCGCGATGAATCCGAATTTTGCAGTTCCGCACGAGCTTACCAGACTGCACATAACAGCCTGCCACAGCCCCACGGCCCACCGGGAACACGGCTCGAACTTCCGCCTGACCCAATGCTTCTTCCACCAGTTCCGGTTCCAGCAGACCTTCCATTGCGCCCTGAACATCATCCAGCAATTTGTAAATGATGTTGTAGTCGCGCACATCTACGCCTGCTCGATCGGCAGCTTGACGCGCTCCCGGAGCCAACGTGGTGTTGAATCCGATAATCACGGCATCACTGGCAGCGGCTAGGTCAACGTCTGTTTCAGAAATCTCACCTGGAGCCGAGAATAGAACCCGTACCTGCACTTCGTTCTGAGGCAATTGGCTTAATGCACCTAAAATTGCTTCGATCGAACCTTGCACATCGGCTTTCAGCACCAGATTGAGTTCCTTGAGCTCGCCCTCTTGCGCCTTCGCTGACAGGGTATTCAAGCTGACTCGGCGCGAAGACATCGCCGCCAACAGTCGAGAAGTCCGTTGTTCATCCGCACGATCAGAAGCCGTTGCACGCGCTTCTTTTTCGTCTGTAAACACCTGGAACTCATCGCCCGCTGCTGGAACATCGCTCAAACCAAGGACTTCCACTGCAAACGAGGGACTTGCAATCTGAACACGATGACCGCGATCATCCACCATTGCTCGAACTTTACCCAATGCCGAGCCTGCAACCAGAACATCACCAATTTTGAGCGTTCCGTTTTGGATCAGCAAGGTGGCAACAGGGCCTTTCGCCTTATCCAGATGCGCTTCGATCACGGTTCCTCTCGCGGGTCGATCAGGGTTCGCAGAAAGGTCTTCCACTTCCGAAACCAGCAGAATCATCTCCAGCAGCGTATCGAGGTTATCACCTGTTAAAGCGCTTACTGGGACCATAATCGTGTCACCACCCCATTCTTCCGGGACGAGTGCGTATTCGGTTAGCTCTTGCTTAACGCGATCGGGCTGTGCCCCTTCTTTATCGACTTTGTTGATCGCCACGATGATTGGCACTTCTGCCGCTTTCGCATGGCTAATCGCTTCGACGGTCTGAGGCTGCACACCGTCATCTGCCGCAACAACAAGAATGGCAACGTCGGTAACTCGCGCCCCACGTGCTCGCATCGCGGTAAACGCTTCGTGCCCTGGCGTATCTAGGAACACAACTTGCTGAATTTCGCCGTTGTGCGGCACGTCAACGTGGTACGCCCCGATATGCTGGGTAATCCCACCTGCTTCTCCGGCCGCAACTTTCGTTTTCCGAATCGAGTCGAGCAGCGTTGTTTTCCCGTGGTCAACGTGACCCATGATCGTAACTACAGGCGGACGACGATGGAGGTAATCCAAGTCACCAGCATCGATCATCTCGGTTACTTTCTTCGCGGCAGCTTCTTTTTCGCCTACTTCAACCAAGATGCCATACTCTTCCGCAACCATCGTCGCGGTTCCCGCATCCAGCATTTGTGTAATGGTGGCAGCGATGCCCTTCATGAAGAGCTTGGTGATGATCTCAGTCGGAGAAACAACCAGCAAGTTTGCCAGTTCTTGAACCGTCAACCCGCCTGTAAGCGAAATAATCTCTGGACGCTCGGCTTTTTCGGTTTCATTGCGACGATCGCGGCGATCGCGGAAGTTATTCCGTTTCCGCTGGGTCGGAGCAGCAGTGGCAGCAGGTCTAACTTGCTGTTGCCCTGGTAGACCTTTAGGCTTCGCAGGTCGAGCCAGCGACAAGCTGACTTGAGCAGAACTAACGGTTCCATCCTCATCTTCATTGAGCAAGTCGAAGTCATCTTCGTCGTCATCCTGGATTTTGGGCTGCCCCCGCCGCTTACCTTTGGCGAGCTTGGCTGCTTTTTCAGGAATTTCTTGGACTTCTTCTTCCTCATCCTCCCAAACTTTAACGCGACGCTTTGGTGGGGTCGGTTTGTTCAACGTTAGGTCTGGCGCACCTGCCGCTGCTGGCTCAGGAGCGACTGGCTTGACGGGGCGCGATCGCAGCACCGGAGCGTCTTGGGCCGCGCCCTCTTCCGTAGATACCGGCTTGGGTCGGCGAAGCTCAACGATTTGCTGAGGTTTTGCTTCTCCCGGTTTAGTCGGTGCACCGGGTCGCTTATTAATTGCGGGACGCTGCGCTTTTTCGCCTCTAGAATCGCGTGAAGGCGGGCGATTTTCCGAGCGGCTATCTGTTCCCTCGCTAGGGGTGGACTTGTCGCGCTTCAAGACAGGCTTACTGATCGTTGAAACGGGACGAGCTGGGGCAGGCGAAGCTGGACGCACAGGAGCTTGAGCCGGAGGTTCTAGGGCTTGAGCAGGTGCAGGCGCTTTGATCGCTTGCGGGGGCACAGACGGTTCGACTGATTTTGGCGCGATCGATTGCGGAGCTGGAGCCGGTTCATCAGCTTTTGGTTCCGAAGCAGCCGGACGCTCTGGCATAGGGCGCGTCGGACGTGGTGGCTCGGCAGATCTAGCAGCGGGCGGTGACGCTGGGGAAGGTTGGGGCGGCTGTGGGGGGGTACGGAGTTCCGATGATTCCGAAGCGGCGGTCGATCGCGTAATGGGGCGACGAATTTCTAAGATTTGCTGTTTCTTCTGAATATTCAAGGGCGTTTTCTTTCTTGATTCAACAGATTGGGAGTTTGATGGGCGGTTAGAGGCAGTCTTGGCCGGAGAGGGCTGGCTGGCAGCATATTTCTCAGCAGCCGCACGGATTTGTTCCGTTTCGGTTTCTGTGATAGTACTACTGTGGCTCTTGACCGCGATATTTAATTGTTCGCAGATTGCGAGAATGTCTCGATTGTCTAGATTCAATTCTTTGGATAGTTCGTAAATTCTGACTTTGCCGTTGTTCATCCACTCTTCCCTCGTACGATCGTTGGTGTTACATAGTGACCTTCTGTTTTGACTAAAACGACAGGTTTATTGGGTTATTGCAGTTCATCTGCACTGGTAATCTTGAAGAAGATGTTATCCCCTTGGTTGAATGGTAGCTTAGAAACGAAGTCCCCGATAGGTCAATCGGCAGATTGCTCAAAAAAATAATGCCACGAGTCCTTCATAAAGCGGAGCCATCGCGTCGTGTTAATCGTTCTGAGTTGCTGGTGATGAGCCACCCTCCCTAAATGTCATGTCTGAGTTGCTCTGAAGCAATAAAACTGAAGAGAGGATACAGATAACATCTCAGAGCAAGGGACAGCAGATCTCCTACGATAGAACGGATTAGGCAGGCTAATCGATTCTAGAAAGATTTTGATTAGCGAAGTTAGCCACTAGATCTAATATAGCTCAGGTTGCGTCGCGTGAACTTCTACTTGCTTTTGCTGCAAGTGCTGATAAAGTTCGGTGGGAACTGTGGCTTTGAGGGCGCGACTGAGGCGACCTTTTTTTTGTGCCGCCTGAATGCAGCTTGGACTGGGACAGAGATAAGCCGATCGTCCCATCCCGGTATTGATCGCGATTTCGTGGGACGGGTAAAGTCGCACCACTCGAAGAAACTCTTCTTTCAATGCGACTTTACGGCAACTAAGACAGCGACGATAATTCGGTGGCATGAAGCAGAAGCTAGGGAGCAGGATTATGTTAACTTTTCTTGCTGGCAGAAGCCTACTCCCGCCTCGCATTAAGCCTGCTGTTCTTCGAATTCCGTCTCCAAAGCTGGTGCAGTTTCCTCTTCTTCGTCGTAGAATTCCTCGTCCTCGTATTCGTCAACCGGGGGTTGGGATTGACGACGAGCTTCGATCACGGCTGCAATTTTCTCGGTTTCAGCCGCCGCATCGTATTTGCGGCTATCTTTGATGTCGATCTTCCAGCCAGTGAGACGAGCAGCGAGGCGGACGTTTTGACCTTCTTTGCCGATCGCTAAGCTGAGTTGATCTTCTCCCACTAAAACATGCGCCTGACGACCTTCGGGATCAACGAGGCGAACCTCATCGACGCGGGCTGGACTCAGTGCGTTGGCAATGTAAGTAGCGGGATCAGGTGACCAGCGAATCACGTCAATTTTTTCTCCTCGCAGTTCGTTGACTACCGCTTGGATGCGAGAGCCACGCGCTCCAATGCAAGCACCTACAGGATCAACATCGCGTTCCAAAGTGTCTACGGCGATTTTAGTGCGAGGACCAACATGGCGCGAGGGCGGATTTGCTTCACGGGCAACTGCTACAATCCGCACAACATCATCTTGGATCTCAGGCACTTCGTTCTCAAACAGGTAGACGACTAAGCCTGCATCCGCTCTAGAAACTAGCAATTGCGGGCCGCGATGAGAGCCTTCGCTGACTTTCTTCAGATACACCCGGAAGGTAGCATTAGCGCGGTAGTTATCGTTGGGTAGCTGGTCTCGCTTTAGTAATTCGGCTTCAACTTCTGGCTGACCAAATCCGCTGACGACTGCCATGATGACCGATTGACGCTCAAACCGCAGCACTCGCGCTTGTAAAATTGTGCCTTCTAAATCCTGGAATTCTTCTTGAATGAGTTTGCGCTGTTGGTCTCGGAGCTTCTGCGCTAAGACTTGTTTGGTTTGAATCGCTGCCATGCGACCGAAATCACCTTGATCCGGCGTGACATCCAGAACAACTGTATCACCCGTTTGCGCTTCAGCGGCGACTTCTTGAACCTCAGTAAGAGAGATTTGATGATCCGGGTTTGTGACTTCTTCGACAATCGTTTTGGTTGCCAGTACGCGGAAACCTTCTTCTTCGACATCGAGTTCGACCTCGAAGTTATCGAAATATTCTTCGTCAAATCCATCGCCATCGATGCGCTGAGTGCGGCGGAAACGCTCATAGCCTTTTATCAGGGCTTCTTTGAGCGCTGCTTGAACCGAGAGCTTCGGTAAGTTGCGTTCACGGCTGATGCCGTCGATCATGTCTTTGAGTCCGGGCAAAGCGACCATTGACATAGAAAATTCTCCGTAAATATTGAGTTGTCGAGCAAAACGAATTATTCTTCGCTTTCGGTTAGTTGAACGCTTGACACGATCGCTCTTGGCAGTGCGATCGTGCGTCCTTTTTTGCTGATATAGACGTTCGTTTCGTCACGCCGAATCAGATTGCCTTCCCAGTAAATGTGGCCTTGAAACGGTTCAGACGTTGTGATTAGTGCTGGAAACCCCCGGAACGAGATAAATTCTCGATCGCTCGTCAAGGTTTTTGGGATACCGGGACTGGACACTTCGAGGACATATTGATCCGGGAGCAAGTCGTCCAAAAGCGGCTCCAGCGCCCGACTCATGCGTTCACAGTCATCCAGTCCCGTATCGTCCTGCTTGTTTCTCACGTCGATCCGCAGCACGGGCGGACTTTGATTCGTTTGAAACACAGCATGAACCACTTCAAGATCGATCGACTCCGCCACCGGAGCCGCCACTTCCAAAATTTGAGGAATCAAAGGATGCGCCATCGAACCACTTCTCCAAATAAAAAAAGTGGGACAACTGCCCACTTCTCATGAAACGACTGATTTCATGGAGTTCGGTTAAACAGAAAATTGCTGTTCTTCCTTGTCCATTTTAGCGAAAAAATCTAGGGTGGCTCGTTTTTTCCACAAGCCACCTTAGCCTTAGAACGTGAATGTCGAGCGAATTACAGGCACGACTACAGTTCCATTTGCACTGATCCCTTCAGGATTGAAGATCGCGAATACACCCGGCGTAATGCTGAGATTATCGTTAACCCGGAAGTTGAAGAAGCCTTCAAGTAGAAGAATGCTGTTGCGCCGGTCGTGATTAAACTCAAAGAACCTGCGACACTAATCCCTTGCATTGCCTTAACAGAACAGGCGTGACTTCGGAATTGACTGGGACTTCAGTAGCACTCAGGTTATGTAGACGCATTTTTTTAATGAGCCAAATTAATACAACTGATTGAGCTGCAATCAGTTTGCTCTAAATCTGAAATTCGTAGTAAGATTGAAAGCTGTGTCGAATTAGAGCAAACCCATGCCGAAGCTGAAAACCCGTAAATCTGCACAAAAGCGTTTCAAAGCCACAGGCGGCGGAAAGATCCAGCGCCGTCGCACTCATGGAAATCACCTTTTGTTTCACAAGAGTATGAGCCGCCGCCGCCGGATTGCAGGCGGAGATTTAGTTAACGAGCGGGATGAAGCAAACGTTCGGTTGATGATGCCTTATCTGTAAGGGTGGACTCAGGCACAATCTCACAAAAAAATTAGTTAAGGAATAGTTGAAACATGGCACGGGTGAAGCGCGGCAATGTAGCTCGAAAACGCCGCAAAAAGATTTTGAAACTCGCAAAGGGCTTTCGTGGCTCTCACTCTCGGTTGTTCCGCACCGCAAATCAGCAAGTGATGAAAGCGCTCCGCAATGCGTATCGCGATCGTCGCAAGAAGAAACGCGATTTTCGTCGCTTGTGGATCACGCGGATCAACGCGGCAGCACGTCAGCAAGGCATCAGCTACAGCCAACTCATTGGTAAGCTGAAGAAAGCAGACATTCTCATCAATCGCAAGATGCTGGCGCAACTGGCGGTTCTTGATCCAGCCGGATTTGCAAAAGTCGTCGAAAAGGCAGTTCAAGCCTAAGGTATGCGAAAGCGATTCGTCGCAGTTCTAAGTTGGTCATGGGTGGGGGCGCAGTGGTTTGTGTCCCCATCTTTGTTTGCGGCAGATTTACAAACGATCGTTCAGCGCAATCGTCTGATCGTGGCGGTAAAAGATAATGTCCGTCCGCTGGGATTTCGCGATGCTCAAGGCAGGCTTCAAGGCTTTGAAATTGAGATCGCGCAGCGTCTAGCACAAGCATTACTTGGACGACCGACCGCGATCGAGTTTAAGGCTGTGAGCAATCGCGATCGGCTGTCGGCTGTCACCGGCGAAACCGTTGATTTTGCGATCGCTCGTGTCACTGTCAACGCTTCTCGCGCTCGAATTGTTGCCTTCAGTGAACCGTACTATCTCGATGGAACCGGGATTATTACAAAAAGCGCAGCAATTCAAGCTCAGGGAGATTTAACTAATCAAACGATCGCCGTTTTGAACAATGCCAGCACGATCGCAGCTCTGCGCTATCAGTTTCCCCAAGTCAAGCTCATCGGTGCCGAGTCCTACAGTGCAGGGAAACAGTTGATTGAATCAGGACAAGCGATCGGCTTTGCGGCAGATGTCAGCGTTTTAGCAGGATGGGTGCAGGAATTTCCTGAATACCGCATCCTACCGTTCCGGGCTTCAACCGAGCCGTTAGCGATCGTATTTCCCAAAGGACTCGAATCCGACGAGCTGCTCCGCCGGGTGGATCAACTCCTGCGCCAATGGAAATCCGAAGGTTGGTTACAGCAGCGTGCTACCTATTGGGGTCTCCCTTGAGATACCCTGAAACAGAAGCCTTAAAATTTGCGATCGACAAAACTCCTATGGACAGCATAGCCTCCCCAATTCTTTACATTTCCCTTTTGCTGGTTTTGCTTAGTAGCGCCGTCTTTTTTGTCGCTCGGCAAGTCCTCAAAACTCGTCGCGTTGAGAGTGCCTTTACTCGCCTGCAAAACAAGCTGAGCAAAGAGAAAGGCACAGCCGAAGAGTATTACGAACTCGGCAGCATTCTGCTCGACAAGCGGTTATTTACTCAGGCGATCGCTCAATATCAGAAAGCGATTAAGCTTGAAACGCTCGAAGGTCAAGATCTTGCTGCTGTGTATAACGCAATGGGATTTGCCTACTTTGCTCAAGAACAGTACGACCTAGCGATTCGTCAGTACAAAGAAGCGTTGAAACTTTTGCCAGAGTATGTCACGGCGCTGAATAATCTCGGTCATGCCTATGAGCGCAAACAATTGGCAGCTCCAGCGCTGGAAATTTATGAGCAAGCGTTAGAGCTTGAGCCGACTAACCAAACTGCAAAACGACGTGCTGATGCTTTGAGAAAGCGGCTCGTCCCGTCAGCGTAAAGTTCGTCAGCGTAAAGTTATCGAAGAATAAGAAGAGGGCGATCGTAAGTAACGATCGCCCTCTTCTTGTTCTCAGTTCCACTATCTGGAATTCTGAACTGGCTGTGGAGCAAGTGCTGGAGGCGTTTCAGTCGGTGCAGACGTTGGAGGTGCTGGTGACTGAGTTGGCAACGGGACTGGAGGCGTTTCAGTCGGTGCAGGCGCTGGTGGCTGAGCTGGCGACGGGATTGGAGGCGTTTCAGTCGGTGCAGGAGGCGTTTGATTGTTGTCTAGAACTGGTGGAGTCGGTGGTGTTGGAGACGGAGCAGGCGGATTGCTGAGCGGAGGTGGTGTTGGATTACCCACTGGATTGGGTTGCGGCTCAACTACTGCACCTGGCAATGGCGTATTGTCTAACGGCTGCCGAGGAGAAGTAGTTGGGCTAATGACGGCTGGAGTGGGTGTTGATGCAGGATTAATCGGTGTGTTGGTTGTCGGAATTGGGTTGGGATTGGGAGCAGCGATCGAGCCAGCGGCAGGAGGAACTATCTCGCTGCGAGCCGGACTCGTGACAGCCCCACTAGAGGGACTAGACAAAGTGCTGGGAGTTGGATTGGGGACGACTGCTGGGCTAGGAGCAGGGGTGACTGGTGCGCTGGGAGTTGGAGAAGCGATCGCTCCAGTAGGAGGATTAGGATTAGCTGGGTTGCTGGGAGTAGCAACCGGGCTTGGGGCGGGAGTGTTTGAAGTGCCGGGAGGCGGACTCACGATCATTCCAGGAGGATTAGGATTAGCTGAGTTGCTGGGAGTTGGATTAGGGCTGGCAGGAGTGTTTGGAGTGCTGGGAGTTGGAGAAGCGATCGTTCCAGTAGGAGGATTAGCTGCGCCGCTGGGAGCCGGATTTGAACCACCAGCCGTGCCACCGCTTGGGAGGATTGGGGGAGCGGGTGAATTAGGGGTTGTAGGAGTCGTACCAGATGGAGTGGACAAATTAGAATTGCCTAAGCCAGGGGGACGATTAGGAGCAGAAGTCGCGCCGGAGGACGGGTTGGAATTGGTCGAAGGGGTGCCAGTGGGGGACTCTGGGGGGACTGGTGTTCCAGCACCACCTGAAGTTTCAGGCAATTTAACTGCACCTTGAATTGGAGACTGATCAATGACTTGTCTTCCACGGGGCTGCGTACTTGTCGTGGTTGGATTGCCCGTTTGGGTTCCCCCCGTTGGTTGTCCATTGGGTGATGAGCCTTGCGAGGTGCTAGCAGAGTTCGTCTGAGGTGCAGTGGTAGGTTGGGTTGAGGCTGGTGTTGCTGGCGTTGATGGGGTGGTACTGGAGCTTGTACCATCACTGGGCGAATTACCAGGAGCTGCCGCTGGCGTAGAAGGCTGAGCCGGAGTCGTGACAGTTGGTGCTACTGGAGGGGATAGCTGCACCATTCTGGGGTTCTCAATCACAGGTCCACTCAGCGGCTGGTGTTCCTTTAGAGCCTGAGCAGTCTCAGCTTGTACGGCTGCAATACCTGGATCTCGGCTAGGCTGACCTTCTCGACGCTGCAAATCTAAGCCGCGCACAATATCACTCGTTTCATAGAAACGGTTCATATCAAAATTGAATAGACGAATGCCAAGCGGATCGACGATCGCCATTTGTCCCGCTTCTAGTGGCAGCTTGCGTCCGGTCGTATTGTCCAGGATTTCCATTGGACCACCAGGGTTGTTGGTCAATGCACCCACTACCGTCGTTTCTGTCTGCTCATCGTATCGGACAAATAGGGCTGAGCCACGGACTCCGGCTGAAGCGTTGGGAGTGTCGATCGTGGTCCGTCCCTGTCCTGGCTTGATCAGCAATAGCACGGTGCCGTTTGTCAAGCGAAAGTTCCGGGTTCCAGGCACAAAGCGGAAGACTGCCATTTCTCCGACTCGTGCCCAAGAACCGTCGTTGAAGCGCAGTCCGACCCGTGAAGACCTCATTGTATGAAGCGCATCCTCTGGTCGCATCATTTCTGACAACACAGCATCGCGAGCAGGTTGCCCCTTGGGAACGAATTGAACTCGCCTCACAATTTCCCGGATTTCAGCAGAGGTAAGTGGAGTTAGGGCATAGGCAGTACCGCAGGATGCAGCACCCATTCCGAGTAAGAGTGACGTGATTGCGAGGAACAATTTGCGAGACATAGACGCTCCAAGAACAAGAGGACAGAAAGCGCATCAGCGCGATCAGAGGCGGGTCAGCCTAGAACAAGTTCAACCCAGTTCTACTCGTATGAGATGATTAAGTGAAAATACAGATTTACCTCTTCACAGATACTTTACACACTAGCGGGAAACTTTAGAAAGTTTCTGCTCAAGCTTTAAAGAGACTTCATAAAAAATTCAGTAAAGATACTAGCATCTATCGTATGTGCAACAGTGTATGAGAATTGGCCGGAATTTCTAGGATAGCGAGTTGAAATCAGCCTGAGTAGGGATGCAGATTGGTGGACGGGGCAACTGTGAAACGATTGATATTGAGACATTTTAGAACTTCGACGATCCCAAGTGCGGCTCTAGAGAATTCCTACGGGAAGCAGAGATCGTGCAACTCTCGCTCTTACTTGATCGCTCAGATCTGCTTTTGGCTAATCCTAAGCTCTGCAAGCAAAGGATTGTGTAGTTTTATACCAGGAGGATCCCTGGCTTCAGGACAGTCAGCAGCGACTTCTGAGTTAACTGCATCGAGATCGCTGACTCCACCGCCCTTGGAAAAGTTGCCGACGGAACGATCAGCTGTCTCAAGTTTTTCTCATCAAGCAAAAGATTTAGCACCCTCTAAGCAAAGTGCGACAGACCCAGTTCAGACCGCTTCTCGATCGGAAGTTGTATTAAATCACACTAGCCAAAAGGCGCTGCCAGAGTCTCCGGGGATCGTCGCGAATCGCTGCTGGCGATCGCTCTCCGCGAATTGCACCTACACGACAAGCAGGATTCGCATTGGTGCAACTTCACAACCTCCGGCACAGGGTGAAGAAGTCGCACAAGCTGAACCAAGCAGCCCCGATGCTGAGCTTGGAGATTTGCGAATCACTCCGGCTCCAGATCCAGAATTGGGAGACTTAAAAGTTCAACCGATCGCCGCTGACCCGCCTGTTGGAGCCAGTGATCCAGAATTGGGAACGCTACGAATTCAAGAGCGCACAGTACCAGAGATACCGATCGCTCTGCCAAACCGTCCTCGTCAGCCCTCTGCTTATCTGCTCTTACGTACAGATTATTTCAACTCGTCAAATGTGTTTTCAGACGTGGAGCCGATCAGTGATGGCTTGCTGCGGACTGGGCTGACCTTTTTTTATGCGCCTCCGATCGGTTCTAAAACCTTCCTCATCACCTCTTTTGATGCCAATTTGATTCGCTATGGCAGACTTGGACAGTACCGCAGTATCAATGGAAGCATAGAGTCATTGAATTATGATGAATTGCGGTTGCGGGCGGGAATCTTTCATCGGATTACGCCACGGTTGTCTGGCGAGATCGGTTGGAGCAATCAGAAACTCTTTACATCTGCGCGAGGACTACAACAATTTTTTAGCGGACGGGAGTTTTTTGGAGACAATTCTTTTCGGGTCGAATTGAGCCGGCAAGATACATTATCGCCCCGGCTTTCACTGAATACGTATTATCAGTTTCGTTGGAGCTTTGCCAATCCCGACGATCGCAGCCGCATTCTAAATTCTTTGATTACAACGTTGGGCTACAGTGTTTCACAAAAGCTCCAGGTGGCGATCGATTATCAGTTCACTTGGTCACATTTTACTCAGCAAGCGCGGGACGATCTGTATCATCAACTCCTGGGGCGTGTCACATACAACCTGACTCCACGGACTCAAGTTAATTTGTTTAGTGGGTTTAGCTTTGGGCATTCCTCCGATCAACGGATTGATTTCAATGGCTTTCTGTTTGGTGCTGGAATTGTCTTTAGTTTGCCGCTGTTTTAAGCCTGATACGAGCACCAATCACTCCAACTTCCAGGATAAAGTTTGGCGCGATCGCATCCCGCTGCTGTAAGCGCCAATAGATTGACGCAAGCGGTGACACCCGAACCGCAATACACCAAAATTTCGTCTTTTGATTCAAAGGCTGACCACCGATCGTTGGGAGTTTTTAGGAAGCCGCGATCGTCAGTGACGAATTGCCACGGATAATTCACTGCGCCGGGAATGTGACCTGCAATCAGATCGATCGGCTCTCGCTCTCCGCGATATCGTTCGGGTTCGCGTGAGTCGATTAGCGCCACATTAGGTGAGTCTTTCTTGGCTTTTACTTCTTCGATATCGACGATCCGATCTGTCCGAATTTGAGGCGTGAATTGACCAGGTTTGACGGCAGGTTCGATCGTGGTAATCGGATAGTCTGAGTTTTTCCAATTCGAGAATCCGCCATCCAAAACGACAACGCGATCGTGTCCCAGGTAGCGCAACAACCACCAAAACCGCGCTGCAAATCCAAATCGCGAATCATCGTAGGCGATCACTAAGGTCGAAGGCGTGATCCCCATCGCTGAAAGCTTGGCGGAAAATTGATCAACATCAGGAAGCGGATGCCGTCCTCCATGTCTTTGAACTGGACTGGACAAATCCTGATTGAGATCAAAGTAGTAGGCACCTGGAATATGCCCCGATTCGTACTGTTGCCGTCCGAGTTCGGGTTGCATCAGCGCAAATCGGCAATCCGCGATCGCAATGTCAGGATCGTCTAGATGCTGGAATAACCAGTTTGCCGCAATCGTCACGTCAGACATGAGTTTAACTTCTGAGGGTTTTCAGATCCTACCTTTGAAGGACGGCGATCGTGCTGGAGTTCAAGAGAATAAAGAGGAACAGTTAAAAATGAAATTAGAGAATCCCTATGAACTTTTTGCGTTTAGTGTTTGCAATCGTACTCCCGCCTGTTGCAGTTTTTATGACTTCTGGCGTTAGTTCTGCTTTATTCATTAATATTTTGCTGACTTTGATTGGTTGGGTTCCGGGCGTGATCCATGCGGTTTGGTACCTCCAAAAAACTGATGAGCGTCGTGGCGCATACTAATAGGTTGTGTAGAAAAAAAGACGTTCGATCGCATGGTGTGATCGAACGTCTTTTTTAATGCAGTCCGGTGAAATTTAGTTATTTGGAGTCTTGACGGTTTTTGCCATTTCAAGAAACGAACCCATATTTGCACCCGGACGGCGACGAGAATTCGTCGGCTTGGGTACTAAATGCTCTGTTGCAAAGCTTACGGTCGGCTGTGGCAGATTCAGCGGGTTTGCTGGAACTGGCTTTGCTCCATTGGTTGAACCATTCGTCTCAGCGATCGCGACAGGTTCGGCCTCGGCAGGTTCAACCTTGGCAGGATTTGCTTTCACTGACTTAGGTGCGGCAGTTGCTGCTGTGGTTTCTTTTACACCTTCAGCAACAGCATTCGCGGTCGATTTTGCGGTCGCTTCTACCGTCGCAACAGCAGATTTTGCATCTTCAAGTTTCGGGGTTGCTGCTGGTTTTGCTGCTTCCGCCTCATCGAGTTCCATAAAGTAACCCGATTTCTTTGAACCAAAGATACCTCCAATAAAGGAGAGAATACCGCTAAAGAGATTTTTAATTAACTTAATGACACCGCCCATTGAACAATACTCCTGGGGTTGCTGCTGAATCGTTATGCTGATGGTTGCTTATCAGATGGATAAGCGCATGATAAAGTAGTCGCTTTAACGATTATCCGCTTGCGATGCGACCAGATGCAACCCTCAGTTTAGATTTTTAACTCAGAAGTCTTAGGGTGAGTATCGCTTTTCGGGTCGCGAAAATAAGCCCAACAGCGGCCCTAAAATTGCACCAAATACAAATCCGCCTGCGTGCGCCCAATACGCCACACCACCGCGCTCCATGCCAATGTTAGTGGGAACGCTCAAGCTGGCAACGCCATAAAACGCTTGTTGAATAAACCAAATACCGAGATATGCCCAAGCTGGAATGCGAAACGGAAAGAAAATAAATGGCGGAATAATCGTTGTAATCGGCACGCCGGGAAAGCGAAGAATATAGGCTCCCATTACGCCTGCGATCGCGCCACTGGCTCCGAGCGATGGAATATTAGAGTCTGATGAGAAAAACCATTGCGCCAATACTGCCAACACACCACAACCGATGTAGAAGATCAAAAAGCGAATGTGACCTAAGCGCTCTTCAACGTTGTTGCCAAAGATCCATAGAAACAGCATATTTCCAGCAATGTGAGCAAATCCTCCATGAAGAAACTGAGACGTAACTAGGGTGATCCACTCTGGAAACGGTTGATATCGGAGTGTTTCGCCGAGTAGACTTGCCGTTAACTCACGCGGCACGACGGCCCAAGTGTAGAAGAAGTTTTCTAGTTGAACTGGCGTGAGACTTAACTGATAAAGAAACACCAAGACGTTTGCCGCAATAATTCCTAAAGTGACATAAGGAGTGATGCGGGTTGGATTGTCGTCGCTGACCGGAAACACAGTTTATCCCCAACTTATAATTTTAGTCAGAAGATAACGTCTTTATTTGAGGCTGTCTGTTGATCTGAAGACAGATCTATGCGTAGGATTTGGGATGCTCTGTCTTTGGGGAGACTAGGAAATGGAAGTGATTCCCGCGATCGATTTACTCGATGGGAAATGCGTTCGGCTGTATCAAGGGGACTACAATCAGTCGCAAGTCTTTAATGATGATCCGGTTGCAGTGGCGCGTCAGTGGGCGAATCAGGGCGCAACGCGATTGCATTTAGTGGATTTAGACGGGGCAAAAGTCGGACATCCGGTGAATTTAGCGGCGATTCGATCGATTGTCGAAGCGGTTGAGATTCCGGTTGAAGTCGGTGGGGGATTGCGCGATCGAGATGCGGTCGCTGCTTTGCTTTCAACGGGTGTGAGATGGGCGATTTTAGGAACGGTTGCCGTTGAGAAGCCAGAACTGGTAGCGCAGTTGTGCGGCGAATTTCCAGAGCAAATTATTGTGGGGATCGATGCTCGCAATGGCAAAGTTGCAACGAAAGGATGGCTTGAGACTTCGGAAGTGCTAGCGACTGATTTAGCAGAACGCATGGCGCAATTGGGAGCCGCCGCGATTATTTACACTGATATTCAGCGGGATGGAACGATGCAGGGGCCAAATTTGGCATCGCTACGGGATTTAGCCTCGATCTCTGCTATTCCGGTGATTGCGTCGGGTGGAGTTAGTTCGTTGACGGATTTGCTGAGTTTGTTAGCATTAGAGCCACAAGGAGTCACGGGTGCGATCGTCGGTAAAGCGTTGTACACCGGAGATGTTTCGCTAACAGAAGCAGTTCGTGCGGTGGGTCAAGGACGCTGGCAAGATATTCCGCCTGATTTTGGTTCGTCTGCATTTGCATAGGAGCAGCAATGGGAAAACACAAGAAGAAATTGGCGAAGAAAATTGCCAAGAAGGTGGTTCATAAGTTGACGAAAAAACTTCCGAAAAAGATTGCCAAACAATGGGTCAAAAACTCTGTAAGACATCAAATTGATGTTGCTTTAGAGCGCTGATTTCATGAGATTTTAAGGGTGTCGCTCTAAATAGCTTGGAGTTTCTGATGAAGAAGCAAGGTTTGCGAAAACTGTTTCGCTCTGCTTTTCCAAGGTTCGTCATCCTTTGTTGTGCGATTTTGTTTCTGGCTCGCCCGAGCGTCTTTGCTCTCTCTGCTACGGCAACGGCTCCACCCGGAGCGAACTCGATTGAGCTTTCGGAGCGCGAGAAAAAGTTAATTGAAGCCGATCGATTGTATAAAGCAGGCGACAACGCCCAAGCAGAGAGACTCTATCGGGAAGTGAAGCCTGCTTTTACAGAAGTCACAGAAGCCAAAAACCAGGAAGTTATTACTGATCCCGAACAGCTTTCCCCCGGTGGCAAAGTCTATTGGCGCGAAGCAGAAGCGGGACTCGCGCAAAATTTAGAGACTCGCATTTTCGTGCCTTTGGAATTGCTGGTGAAGAATTACCCGCAATTTATTCCAGGACAGTTGCGCTATGCAGAAGCCCTCGAAAAGTACGGCAAAAAGGAGCAAGCGCTTACTGTTTTAGAAAAAGCGGCGACTCAATTTCCAAATCAGCCCGATCTGATTAAAGCGAAAGTTGCAGCATATGCGAACAATGAGAAATGGATTGAGGCCTCGATCGCGGCTCGACAGTTCACGATCCTGAATCCTGATCATCCGCAAAAGACCGAATTTACTAAGCTTGCCGATGATTATCAGAAACGCTACCAAACCCAACTCCGCGCCCGATTGCGAGGAAATTTAATCGGCGGAATTCTCACGGGTGCATTGAGCTATGCGCTGACTGGAAGTTTATTTGGCCCTTTGAATGCGGTACAAAGTACGGCTTTGCTCCTACGGGGAGAATCGAGCGTGGGCGATCGTATTTCAGGTCAAGCGAAACGACAGCTTGCTCTCGTGAAAGACAAAGAGGTGAATGATTATGTCACCACACTCGGACAAAAACTTGCGGCGGCGACCGGACGTGATGATTTCAAGTATGAATTTCAGGTGGTGCTGGATGATAAGTTGAATGCGTTTGCGCTTCCGGGTGGGAAGGTGTTTGTGAATGCGGGAGCGATCGAGAAAGCGAATTCCGAAGCCGAACTTGCGGGACTGCTTGGACATGAGATTGCTCATGCGGTGCTGTCTCATAGTTTCCAGTTGATCACCGAAGGCACACTCACGGCAAACTTAACGCAGTTCATTCCTTATGTCGGCGGATTGCTCACAGATATTACCGTGTTGAGCTACAGCCGCGAAATGGAACGCCAAGCGGATGTTTTAGGCACTCGGTTATTGGCATCAACGAACTATGCTGCGGATGGCTTGCACAATCTGATGGTGACGCTGCGAAAACAACAGGAAGAAGAGCGGCGAGGGAATCCCCCAACTTGGTTGGCTTCGCACCCGTTACCGCAGGATCGCGTGAACTATCTTGCAGAATTGATCACCACAACGGGATACAATCGCTACGCTTACGAGGGTGTTGAGCAGCACAAAGCGATTCAAAGCAAAGTGAATCAATTGTTGAAAGCCTACAAACAGGATAAGAAGCGCGATCGTACTCAATAAAGCCACAAAAGCACTAAACAACAAACGCCCAATAAACCTGCCCTACCCTGTACACACAAGTTGATTGGTCTGTGATTGCTGAGATCTTTAGCCCCCTAAATCCCCCATTCATGGGGGACTTCGATCCAAAACTCTGAGTTCAAAGTCCCCCAAATTGGGGGACTTAGGGGGCTGAAGCTGATGACAACGAAGCGGGAAAGAGATGTGTGTACAAAGTAGGCGAAACTGCCAGGGGTTTGCACTTATTTAATTGAGTTCCGCCTGCTCCTCCTTTTTCCGAGCGGGACGTTTGCGCTTACTCTTACGAATTCCGCCTGCAATTTCATATTCAGGGCTATCTTTGCCAAACTCCAACGCGATCGCCAGCAGCATTCTCTCGTTGAGTTCTTTCAATTCTTTTTCGGCTTCTTCCACGGCAACACGATCGGCACTCAGCAGCGATAAGGTTGCATTGTAAGCATCAATCCGATTGCGCGTTCTCTCAATCAAGCTTGAATACGCTTGGATCGATAGACCTTTGCCCAAATCCAAACTGGAGTTGATGCTTTTGATTGCGGACAAACGCCTTTGCGCTTTTTCTAAGTGTGCTGAATATTGTTTTGCAAGCGGCATTGTAGATGACCCTCCACAAAGTTAAGTTGAATAGATTCAACATTCCTTGGAGGAAGAGAAATTGTTCGATCGTGCTTGTGTCTCTACCAAGTCTTAATCTGTAGAGCAGAAATATAAACTTCTCGTTAAGCGTTTGATGCTTAATCAAGTTGAGAAGTTTTAGAACTTGAAAACGCAACTTCTCAATTTGATTTAGTAATTCCTCAACTCGATTAAGCAATTTCAAAACTAAATCATGCAATTACTCAACTCGATTTTGAATATGACGAATCGAAATGGGAAAGTTGAAAACTTGAATGGGAAAATTGTCGATCAGTGAAGCCGGTTTTGAAGAGAGCGATCGAGCAGCGTTGTAGTAACGGCAATTTGGAAAATGGGGTGGCGATCGTTTTTAGAATTCTTTTACCTTGACGAAGGATACAAATGAGAAAGTGTTTCGAGTATGTATGGAATATGGCTGAAATTTTCTGTGTGTTCGTCTGTAGGAGCATACTATACGGAAAGAATTCTGCATATCACCACAAAACAGTGGGCTGTACAGAGAAAACTCTACATGGTCAGCCAACCTGGGATAATGTACCGAAAATTTCCGTGTAATAAATAGTTATACGGCGATCGCATTGTTGAGGAAGGCATGAAAACTACTGTATACATCGCAATAAGTATTGATGGCTTCATCGCACGGAAGAACGGTGATATTGATTGGTTGCCCAGTGGGGAAGATGTAGAGGGCGAAGAAGACTACGGGTATCAGGAATTCATAGATTCAGTAGATGCGCTTGTCATGGGTCGGAATACTTACGAGTTAGCCTTGTCCTTTGATTCATGGCCTTATGGTGCAAAGGCTGTATTTGTTCTAAGTAGTCGGAAAGTGGACATCCCCAGTGACATTGCAAGAACAGTCGAGACCCTCTGCGCGCCTCCACGAGAAGTAGTTCACCGTTTATCAGAGCGTGGATTCAAGCATTTATACATTGATGGGGGAAAGACAATTCAAGAGTTTCTTCGTGAAGGCTTGATCCAGCAATTAATCATTACTAAAGTGCCAATTCTTATAGGTACAGGGATTCCACTTTTTAGTTCGCTTCCTCACGATGTCAAATTGCATCATCTCGAAACGCGACAGTTTGAAAACGGCTTGGTGCAAAGTAAATATGAGGTGATCAGGGATGCCGCATAACAAATCAAGCGGACGATTGCAAGCCGTTGGTACTTGGGGCTATTCGCCGCCCTGATTCGAGTCGTTGGACATCATCCATAGTTCAACGACATCAACTATTAAGACAGATGAATTTTGAGCATTTGTTCGAGTGTTTGCTTTAAACTTTTCAGACAATTAAAAACTTTGCGCACTCTCGTCTACCTCGTGTCACATCTAAATTCAAAACATGGTTGGATGGATCTTCCATGAGTACGATGTAGGAAAAGCTTGGTGGTACAACGACTGTTGATCTAGCTGTAGAAAAGTTTTATGAAAAAGTCTTGGCAGATGAGCGGGTTCAGCACTTTTTCGCTCATACAGATATGCAGCAACAGAAGCACCACCAAAAAAATTATGACCTACGCTTTTGGTGGTGCTTAGCACTGGAATGGTCGTCCCATGACAGACGCCCACAAACAATTAGTGGTTAATAGATTGAAGCTCGTCGTTAGTATCTAAAATCTTGTAATTGTCAAGAGATTAGCAAAGTTAAAAGTGTCAATAAGGTATCCATCATGGATGTCCAAGTCTTCCCAGCTCTAATTACGGACAAGCCAATCATCCAGCAAATGATGGAGCTGTATCAGTATGATTTTTCAGAGTTTGAGAACACCGATCTGAACGAGCATGGATACTTTGGCTATCAGTATCTGGATTACTATTGGGTTGAAGCCGATCGCTATCCATTTCTAGTACGAGTGAATGGTAAACTCGCTGGTTTTGTGTTGGTGAACCAATATACCTATCTTCCAGGTAGCCAATACTCAGTGGGTGAGTTCTTTATCTTACGAAAGTACCGTAAACATGGGATTGGTCGCCAGGTTGCATTTCATGTTTTTAATTTATTTTGTGGTCGTTGGGAACTTCATCAAGTTCATACAAATATTGTTGCTCAACAGTTCTGGCGAAGTGTTATCGGAGCTTACACAGAAAACAACTATACCGAGACAGTAATGGAGGACAAAGATTGGAAGGGCACCGTTCAATGTTTTGACAATACAGCTAAGTTGAGGTTTTGAGTAGAATGTTGTCGGTACCGCAGTAGAACAAATCTGTTGGAGCGGACAACCAAGATTAATTTGGTGTTGTTGCAGAACTGGTCGATCGCCGCTCAACAGACCCGTTATGGACTTAATCCAATCCTCACATTTTGGTGTAATTCTCCTAGGGAGGCAATTATGGCAAAGGTAATTCCAGAAAGAATGACAGCCGAAGTTGAAGGTGAGTTTGTCATCTTCCTAATTGGTATGCGTATTAACAAGATCTGGAAAGTTCATAAGTGGCTACCAGTTTTTCTGGCAATGCCTCGAATGATCAAAGAATTGCAAGCCGATCCAAACAGTGGTTTTCTCGGTCACGTCGCGGGAATACCTGTGATAGTGCAATATTGGCGTTCATTTGAAGCTTTAGAGGCATATGCACAAAGTAGGGATAAGGAGCATTGGCCAGCATGGGTAAATTTCAATAAGCGCCTTAGCAATAGCCGAGGTGATGTAGGAATTTGGCACGAAACCTATAAAGTCCGAGCTAGGGAGTATGAAGCAATATATAGCGGTATGCCACCTTTTGGTTTAGGCGAAGTAGGTAAGCTTGTGCCCATATCAGGTCGTAGAGATTCAGCGCGGAGTCGATTGGTAAAAAATTCAAATCCGGCTACTACGTTGGAATGAAATAATTGCAAGCTGCGAATTTTGGAAATGTATCGAAGCTACTATTTTAACGTCAGTTCGACAGACCGTATTCGCTTCGATTGGAGAGTTGGGTTGCCCCCTAAATCCCCCACTGGTGGGGGACTTTGAAGGTTAAGAAACCGCTTCAATTTGGAGAATTGCTGTTTTCTAAGTCCCCCAGAATGGGGGATTTAGGGGGCAAGAAGCCGATTAAAACGAAGCAAGAAATTTCGTCGAACTCACGTTATTTTATGCTGCCTGACTGCTCAATTCAGCAGGAATATTGTTGTGCCTATTAGGACGTTTGCCTGAGCGCATTCTCACTGCTTTGCCGAACTTTTTCAGTGGGGCAATCTAGAGAAGATATTTGCGGTTGCGAGAGCGATTGAGATCTCAGCGATCGAACTTAATTCAACTCTCCGATCCCAGCGAGAAATCCGAAAAGCTCAACTCGTTAATCTTATTCCACTGATAAACCTGATCGCGAAACTGCTTCCACTGTCCATACACCTGCTTAAACGTATTATTTTTCGCTGCATTCGCTTCGTACAGGTCAAACGAAGCTTTCTGCGCCGCCTGCAAAATCTCTTTACTGTAAGCCGTCAATTGCGTCCCACTTGCAATGAGACGAGCGATCGCTTCGCGATTCAGCGCATCATACTGCGCTAGCATATTAATGTTTGCCTCATAAGCTGCCGTTTTAAGCACCTCCTGATACTCTTTCGGCAACTTTCGCCATGCAGTTAAATTCACTTGGGTTTCTAAAGTTGGACCCGGTTCCCACCAGCCAGGGTAGTAATAGAATTTTGCTGCTTTATATAAACCTAGCTTTTCATCATCGTAAGGACCGACCCATTCTGCCGCATCGATCGCGCCTCGATCCAGCGCCAAATAAATCTCACCACCCGGAAGCACCTGCACATTCACCCCCAGCCGCGACATTACTTCTCCACCCAGCCCCGGAATTCGCATCTTCAAGCCTTTAAGATCCGCGATCGTACTCACCTTACGCTTAAACCATCCGCCCATTTGTGCGCCAGTGTTTCCCGATGGAAAGTTGATGATTCCAAAATCCGAGTACAGCTTTTGCATTGCTGCCAAACCGCCACCGTGATACAGCCACGCATTTTGCTGCTGAGCATTCAGCCCAAACGGAACCGCCGTTCCAAACGCAAACGCCGGATTTTTCCCAGTGTAGTAATAGCTTGCAGTATGTCCACACTCAACCGTGCCATTTTGCACCGCATCTAACACTTGCAGCCCCGGCACAATTTCCCCTGCTGCAAACGGCTGAATTACAAATCGTCCATCGGTCATTTCAGCAATGCGCCGACAAACCGTTTCCGCTCCGCCAAAAATTGTCTCCAGCGATTTGGGCCAACTGGTTGCCATACGCCAGCGTACCGTCGGTAAAGCCGTTCCCGCCGTCGCGACTCCACGTTTGCGAATGGTACAAGCGGTGAGAGTGCTGCCTGCTGCGATCGCGGCTCCAACCAAGGCTCTGCGTTTCATATCGTTTGCCCGACAATAGTTTCGTATCGAAAATCTTACAGGGCGACGGGGACAGAAATTCAGCGCGACTTGTCTTTGCCAAATCGCAAATCTTCTAATCGCTTTTGGGCATCGGGATCAAGCGAGTGCATCAACAGTCGTCCCGCCGATTTTTTCTTTGGTTTTGATTTGCTCTGAACTCGGCGCGCCGCAAATTCAACTTCATTCGCTAATTTTTCCGCTGACATCCACTCCGCTCCGTATCCAACAACGGTTAATTGCTGGGCACGATCGCTCGTCGCCACGATCAATCGCTGTTTAAACTTGCGAATGTCATGCCGAAAATCAGCACAAGTTTTCTCAATATAAGTATCGGCAGTTTGTCCAAAATCGGTGTAGCAGATATATAAATGACGAGTCACTTCCTCACGATTCGTCGGTGAATCCCGATATTGCGCGTCAAATACAACATGAGTTTCAAAATTCTGATATGCGCTAAATCCAATCAGCGTTTCGACTAATTTTCGGCGCGATTCTTCTAAACCGTCTCGATCGCGAATTACTTTTAGCTCATGCCAAGCTCCGACTATGTTATAGCCGTCCACCAATAGAAGTGCCTGTGGTGCGGAACGTGGCATCACTCAACGCGGAAAGGACAATTTTGCAAAAGTTAATCTGCTTCACCCTTCCATAATATTGCATTTCTTTAATTTGATTTGGTATCGATTGCGGTTGTTTATTGAGGTGGATTTGCGATCGCGTGAAAGAACTTAATTTTGGACAGACCTACTTTCGAGCCATTGTGCGATCGATTCTTGAGTTTCTTCCCCGGATGCCAGCCTTAGCATGACTTGTACAACTTCCGCTTCTGGCGCGTCCAAAGAATAACCATTTAGCTCAAGAAAGACCGCCATCACGACGAAAGCAACTCTTTTATTGCCATCGACAAAGGGATGATTCTTAGCAAGTCCATAAGCGTATGCCGCCAAGTCAAAGATTGTAGGAGATTCACCATAGATAAATAGATTCCGAGGTCTTGCCAAACTTGCAGATAGCAAACTCTCGTCACGCATACCAGGCCGACCTCCGTATCGATCAAGTTGATCAAGCTGAATTCTTCTGACAAACGATTCTGATATCCAAATCGGTTCCTGACTCATTTCGATAGCTCACGCAAGGCATTTTTATATTTCTCGTTTATCTTTTGATAAGCCTGCATCACTTTTTCTAAGTTGGGAGCACGATTAGTAATTTCAACTCCATTAGGTGTTTCTGAAATGTAAACAGTATCGCCCTCCTTCACCTGAAGTTTCTGCACTATTTCCTCTGGTAATGCTACTCCCAGCGAGTCACCTACTTTTTCAATTTTTAGATTGTCCATATTCGTGATTTATAGTGACAGGATGGCTTGATGATAACGGGAACATTGCAGAAGTTTTCTAATCTTCAACGTCTTCGGTCTGCATTAATCTTCGTTTTAAGCGATCGGGATCGCCTCGATCGACCACCTTCCCCGCTTCTAACAAAAACGCTCCGTCACAATATTCCAATTCTTCCAGCCGATGCGTCACCCAAAGCGCCGTAATGCCCCGCTTTTTCACCAACGTCTGAACCTGAGCTACTAGCTCCAACTGGCTAGCCGGATCAAGCAAAGCCGTCGGCTCATCTAATAAAAGAACATCGCAATGACGAGCGATCGCACCCGCGATCGCAACTCGCTGTTTCTGTCCCCCACTCAGCGCATAAATCGGACGACGCTGAAACGCCGCTAAACTCACAGCCGTTAGCGACTCTTCCACTCGTTGTCGAATTTCCGCCGTTGACAATTTTTCCTGCACCAATCCAAACGCCACATCTGCTCCCACTGTGGGCATCACTAACTGATGGTCTGGATTTTGAAACACAAAACCGACTGGAGGCGAGATCTGAACTTCTCCCCCAGTCGGCTGCAACAACCCTGCTAAAAGTCTTAGCAGCGTAGACTTTCCGCTCCCATTCGCGCCCAACAGCATCCAAAATTCCCCTTTGGGCACTTCCAGCGCACAAGACTGCAAAATCGCTTTGTCATCCGACCAGCCAAAACTGAGGTTGATCGCTCGAATTGCAGCAGCTTGAGAAATGGGCGCGTCTAAAGTCATATCTATTCCGCCACAAACGAGAAACCTGCGGGTCTGCCAGACGCATTTGCGCTCGATTTCTCATAAACCTGCACGGCTGCCAGATTATCAGCAAACACCGCAATCTTTTTGTCGGGTTGTCGATCGCAGGTCAATTCCAGTAAAGGATTATTCCCCGACTTCATCGCCCCCAAAATTTCTTGATAGGTCGCTTCTGCTTCTTCAGCCGATTTGCGCTGGATTGAAAGGCTTAGAGGATTTCCTTTCAGCGTTAATTCCAAAATAAACATAGTGTCGATCGTACAAACTGCCAGTTCTCAGTATCGCAAATATCCGCAGAAACAGCTTGCTTCCCGATTCTGCCGGTGATGAGAAGGCAAAAATCTCTGAATTTTAAGATTAGTTACAAAAACACTGGAAATTTTCCGAGAACTCTCCATATAATCAGAGACATAGGTAACGAAAAGTAAACTTTGTTCATAATTCATTTTTGAGTCACAGAGTTTGCCTTTAGATTCCGCACTTATCTGGAGATTTTTCAAATGACCATCGCAGTAGGTCGCGCGCCAGCGCAACGCGGCATCTTTGATGCCCTCGACGACTGGCTCAAACGCGACAGATTCGTCTTCGTCGGCTGGTCTGGCA